>NZ_JBHUAF010000007.1:0-65094 GCF_042789895.1 Kitasatospora sp. NPDC056783 | reverse complement strand
GCCCACCTCCTTGCCCGCCTTCGGGCAGGAGGGGCCCACCTCCTTGCCCGCCTTCGGGCAGGAGGGGCCCACCGCCTTGCCCGCCGCCGGGCAGGAGGGGCCCACCTCCTTGCCCGCCTTCGGGCAGGAGGGGCCCATCGCCGGGTGCGCCGAAGGGGCAGGCCACGAAGCGCTCGGCGGTCAGGCCGGGCCGGCCGACGTAACCGCGGGCCAGGCCGGAGCCGCCGATGTACAGCTCGCCGGTCACCCCGGCCGGTACCGGGCGCAGCCCGGCGTCCAGCACGTACAGCAGGGTGTTGGGCAGCGGTCGGCCGATCGGTACGACGTCGGGCACCTCGGCGGCCGAGGTCATCGGGAAGCGGGTCGCGAAGGTGGTGGTCTCGGTCGGCCCGTAGACGTTGAACAGCCGCAGTCCGGGGCAGGTGTCCAGCACCCGCCGCATGGCGGCCGGCGAGGCGATGTCGCCGCCCGTCCACAGCTCGCGCAGCCCGGCGAAGGTCTCCGGGGCCTCGGCGGCCAGCACGTTGAACAGGCCGACGCTGATGAAGGCGGCGGTGCTCCGCCCGTGGCCGACCACCCCGGCCAGCTCGGCGATCCCGAGCCGGCCGGCCGGGGCGATCACCAGTCGGCCACCGGAGAGCAGAGGGGTCCAGATCTCGTAGGTGGAGGCGTCGAAGGCGGAGGGCGCGTGCACCGGCAGCCGTTCGTGGCCGCCGCCGGTGAACTGCCCGCCGAGCGCCAGGTCCACCACCGAGCGGTGGGTGATGCCGATCCCCTTGGGCCTTCCGGTGGAGCCGGAGGTGTGCATCACGTACGCCAACTGCTCGGCGTGCGAGGGAAGTCCGAGGTTCTCGGGGTGCTCGCCGGCGTACGGGGCGAGCACCGTCAGCCCGGCCAGCGCGGGGTGCGCGCGGTGAGCCTCGTCGGCCAGCACCAGGGTGGCCCCGGCGTCGGCGAGGACGGTGCGCAGCCGGTCGGCCGGCTGGGCGTCGTCCAGCGGCACGTAGTGGCCGCCGGCCTTCAGCACCGCGAGGATCGCGACCACCTGGGCGGCGGAGCGGTCGATCAGCAGCGCGACCGGCGTTTCCCGGGCGACTCCGGCCCCGACCAGCCGGCGGGCCAGCGCGTTGGCGCGGGCGTTGAGCTCCGCGTAGCTCAGCTCGGCGTCCTCGGCGGTCAGCGCGGGCGCCTGCGGGGTGGCGGCGGCCCGCGCCTCGAACAGCTCGGGCAGCGAGCCCGGCGGGACCGGGGCGAGGGTGCCGCTCCAGCCGAGCAGCCCGGCGCGCTCGGCGGGGGTCACGACCTCGACGGTGCCGACGAGTTCGGCCGGATCGGCGGTGATCCGCGCCAGCAGGGCGAGGAAGCGGTCCAGCAGGGTGCGGGCCTCCTCGGTGGTGAAGGCGTCCGGCTGGTGGTCCAGGCGCAGCTGGAGGCCGTCCCCGGGAGTGAGCGCCAGCACCAGCGGGTAGTGCGCGCTGTCGACGTCCTCGACCAGGGTGACCCGGGTGGCGCCGCTCGGGTCCGCGCCGTCCAGGGCGGACGGGTCGGGGTAGTTGGCGTACACCGTGACGGTGTCGAACAGGCTTCCCATGCCCGCGAGCCGCTGGATCTCGGTGAGGCCGAGGTGCTGGTGGTCCAGCAGCGCGGACTGCTCGTGCTGGAGGCGCAGCAGCAGTTGCCCCCAGCTCTCCGCCGGGTCCAGGCGCACCCGTACCGGCACGGTGTTGATGAGCAGGCCGATCATCCGCTCCACGCCCGGCAGGTCGTGCGGACGCCCGGAGACGGTGGTGCCGAAGAGCACGTCCTCGCGTCCGGTGAGCCGGGCCAGCAGCACCCCCCAGGCCGCCTGGACCAGGGTGTTGAGGGTGACGCCGTAGCGGCGGGCGGTGCGGGTGAGGGCCTCGGTGGCCTCCGGGGTGAGCCCGCCGTGCCGGCGCAGCGGCAGCCGGGGGGTGGCGGTGGAACGGCCGGGGGCGAGCAGGGTCGGCTCGTCGGCGCCGGCCAGGGCCCGGGTCCAGGCGGCGCGGGCGGCCGCGTCGTCGCGGAGGGTGAGCCGGCGCAGGTACGCGCGGTACGGGACGGCCGGGGCCATCGGCCGCTCGAAGTACAGGTCCCACAGCTCCTCGGCGAACAGCGGGGTGGACCAGCCGTCCAGCAGGATGTGGTGCGCGGCGGCGATCAGCCGGTGGCGCCCGGGGGCGAGCCTGAGCAGGGTGTAGCGCAGCAGCGGAGGCCGGGCGAGGTCGAAGCGGCGCCCGTACTCGGAGGCGGCGATCCGGGCGGCCGCCGCCTCCGGGTCGGCCTGGTCGGTCAAGTCGACGACGGTGAAGGGGAGTCCGACGGTGTCCGGGACGACCTGCACGGGCGGGCCGTCGGGCCGCTGGTGGAAGGCGGCCTTGAGGTTCGGGTGGCGCGACAGCAGCGCCTCGGCGGCGACGTGCAGCCGGCCGGCGTCCAGCGGGCCGGTGACGTCGAAGGTGCAGACGGCGGTGTAGACGTCGTCGCCCTCGGCGTCGTACGCCGCGTGGAAGGCCATGCCCTGCTGGAGCGGCGAGGTCGGCCAGACGTCCACCAGGGCGGCGGGGGCGTGGAGTTCGGCGATCCGGTCCAGCTCGGGCCAGCCGATCGCGACCAGCGGGAAGTCGGAGGGGGTGTGCCCGCCGGCGCCGGGCCGCCCGGCGTGCTCGGCGAGCGCCCGCAGCGCGGTGAACCAGTCCTCGGCGAGGGCGCGCACGCGCTCCTCGTCGAGCAGTTCCGTGGCCCAGGACCACTGGGCGACCAGCAGCGGGCCCTGCGGGGTGTCGACCGTGGTGGCGTCCAGGCCGAGCACCCGGGCGAGCGCGAGGCCGTCCGCGGCGCCCTCGGTGATCGCCTCGGCCCCGGCGAGCACGTCGTCCGCGGTGACGCCCTCGGGCTGGAAGCGGCCCAGGTAGTTGAACTCGATCTGGGGCTCGGCGTGGCCGTCGAACGCGGCGGCGGTGGCCGGGTTGAGGTGGCGCAGCAGGCCGTAGCCGATGCCGTTGTCCGGGACGGCGCGCAGCTGCTCCTTCACCCGGCCGAGGGCGCGGCCGAGTTCGGGCCCGGCGGCGGTGACCTCGGACCAGGGCAGGGCCCCGGGAGCGAGCCGGACGGGGTGGACCGAGGTGAACCAGCCGGCGGTGCGGTGCAGGTCGACGCCCTCGACGATCTCCTCCCGGCCGTGGCCCTCGACGCTGACCAGCACGGCGCCCTCGGGTCCGGTGGTCTCCGGGCCGCGCCAGTGGCCGAGGGCCAGTGACAGCGCGGTCAGCAGCACGTCGTTGACCTGGGCGTGGTACGCGGCGGTGACCTCGGTCAGCAGCGCCCGGGTGGTCCCGGCGGGCAGCACCAGCCGCAGGACGCCCTCGGTGGCGTAGGTGTCCCGCGCCGGGTCGAGCGGCCGGTCGCCGAGCAACGGGTCCGGGGTGGCCAGGGTGGCCCGCCACAGCGGGAGTTCGGCCGTCCGGCGGTCGGTGCGGGCCTCGGCGGTGAGCCGCTCGGCCCAGCGGCGGAACGAGGTGGGCACCGGCGCGAGGTCGACGGCGCGGCCCGCGCGCAGGGCGGCCAGCGCGGCGAGCAGGTCCTCCTCGACGACGCGCCAGGTGACGCCGTCCACCACCAGGTGGTGGATCACCAGCAGGAGCCGGCCGGGCCGGTCCGGGCCGTCGTCGAAGCGGACGGCCTGGAGCATCCGGCCGTCCTCGGGCGAGAGGCGGTCGCGCGCGGCCTCGGTCGCGGTGCGCAGCGCCTCCCCGGTGGCCGGTCCGGTGACGCCGCGCAGCACGCTCCCCGCGGGGACCGCGCCGGGCGCGGGGACGTGCAGAGTCCAGGGGCGTTCGGCGAGCGGGGAGGTGCGGGCGCGCAGGACGTCGTGGTGGTCCAGCAGGGCCTGGAGGGCGGTGGCCAGCTGGTGGTCGCCGGTGCCCGCGGGGAGGGTGAGCAGTGTGGCCTGGTAGAAGCTCTCGACGGCGCCGTGCTGCGCGGCCAGCCAGTGCACGATCGGTGTCGGCGGCACCTCGCCGAGGCCGGCCCCGGCGGGCTCGACGGCGACCGGCCCCTCCAGCGGGCGGGCGATCCGGGCCAGTGCCTCGACGGTCGGGGCGTCGAAGACCTCGCGCGGGGTGAGCCGCAGTCCGGCCTGCCGGGCCCGGGACACCAGTTGGATGGCCACGATGGAGTCGCCGCCGAGCTCGAAGAACGAGTCGGTGACGCCGACCCTCGGCAGGCCCAGCACCTCGGCGAACAGGCGGCCGAGGGTGTGCTCCGTCTCCCCGGCGGGGGCCCGGCCGCCGTCGTCGGCGGCGCCGAGGACCGGCGCGGGCAGGGCGCGTCTGTCCACCTTGTCGCTGGGCGTGAGCGGCATCCGGTCGAGCACCACCACGACCGGCACCATGTGGTCAGGCAGCCGCTCGGCGCAGTGCGCGCGCAGCTCGGCCGGGTCGGCGGGGCCGACGGTGTAGCCGACCAGCCGGCGCTCGCCCGGGCGGTCCTCGCGCAGCAGTACCACGGCCTGGCGGACCCCGGGGTGGGCGGAGAGGGTCCGCTCGATCTCGCCGAGTTCGATCCGGAAGCCGCGGATCTTCACCTGGTCGTCGGCCCGGCCGGCGAACTCCAGCTGCCCGTCCGGCCGTTGGCGGCCGAGGTCGCCGGTGCGGTACATCAGGGCGCCGGGCTCTCCGAAGGGACAGGCGACGAAGCGCTCGGCGGTCAGGGCGGGGCGGCCGAGGTAGCCGCGGGCCAGCTGCGGCCCGGAGAGGTACAGCTCGCCCACGGTGCCCGGCTCGACCGGGCGCAGCCGCTCGTCCAGCAGGTGGACGCGCACGTCCTGGAAGGGGCGGCCGATCGGGGGCTGCTCGGTGCCGGTGAGCGGCTCGCTCAGGGTCACGCTGACGGTGGCCTCGGTCGGCCCGTAGCTGTTGAACATCGGCCGGTCGCGGCCGAGGCGGGCGGCCAGCTCGCGCGGGACGGCCTCGCCGCCGCTGACCAGGGTGCGCAGGGAGGGCAGCGGGATGTCGGGCAGGGTGGCCGCCATCGCCGGGGCGAGGTCGGCGTGGGTGACGCCGTACCGGTCGATCAGGGCGGCCAGCGCCTCGCCGACCAGCTCGCTCTGCTCGCGGGGCAGGACGAGCGCGGCGCCGGTGGTGAGCGTCGCGGCCAGGTCGGAGACCGAGACGTCGAAGCTGAGCGAGGAGGCCTGGAGCACCCGGCTGCCGGGGCCGACCCCGGTGGCGGCGACCTGGGTGGCGATCATGCCGGGCAGCCCGGTGTGGGTGACGGCCACGCCCTTGGGCACGCCGGTGGAGCCCGAGGTGTAGATGACGTACGCGGTGTTCGGCGCGCTCAGCGGCCGCACCCGCTCGGCGGCGGTGAACGGGGTGCCGGACCGGGCGGCGAGCGCGGCGAGGTGCTCGGCGGAGTCGAGCAGCAGCCGGGGGGCACCGGTGTCGGGCAGCCGACCGGCGGCCTCGGCGGTGGTGAGCACCAGGGCGGCGCGGGAGTCGGCCAGCATGTGGCGCAGCCGCTCGGCCGGGTAGGCCGGATCGGCGGGCAGCCAGGCGGCGCCGGTCTTGGCGACGGCCAGGATCGCGGCGATCGCCTCGGGGGACTTCGGCAGGGCCAGCGCGACGACGTCCTCGGCGCCCAGGCCGCGGGCCGCCAGCAGCCGGGCCAGCCGGTTGGCGCGGGCGTCCAGCTCGGCGTAGCTGAGGGTGGCGCCCTCGGCGTACAGCGCGGGGGCGTCCGGGGTGCGGGCGACCTGGGCGTCGACCAGGTCGGCGAGGGTCGGACGGGTGTCCCGCGCGGCCGTCGCGGTGATCGGCGCGGGGTCCGTCGCGTCGGCCGGGGTGGTGGTCGGCGCGGCGGGGACGGGGGCGGGGGCGTCGGCCGGGGCGGACGGTCGCTGCTCGGCTCCGCGCGTGTGCTGGACCCCGGACATGTGGCTCTCTCCCTCGTGCGGCCGGCTCCCGCGGTGGCGGCTACGGCCGGCTGGTTCGATGTACGCGCGTAGACGTCGGCCTGGGAGGGCTTCGACGGCATGACGGTGCGACCGCGCGGCGAAGGGTTGCCGCGGCGGTGTGGTGAGGCGGTGTCAGCGGTCCGGTGGGTCGGTGGACCGCCGGTGTCGGCGGTTCGGCGGGTCAGCGGGTCAGCGTTCCGGCGGGTCGGTCGACCGGAGGTGTCAGTGCTCGCAGGTGTCAGTGCTCGGAGGACAGGTGCGCGATCAGGCTCTTCGGGCGCAGGTCCTGCCAGTTCCGCTCGACGAAGTCCAGGCAGTCCTGCCGTCCGGCGGTGCCGAAGACCTGCTGCCAGCCGGCGGGCACCGGGCTGAAGGCGGGCCAGAGCGAGTGCTGGCCCTCGTCGTTCACCAGGACGAGGTAGTCGGCCTCGGGGTCCTCGAACGGGTTCGTCATCGTCGGTTTCCTCTCTGCGCGGGGCCGTGCGGGGCAGTGCGGGGCAGTGCGGGAAGGGGCGAGCGGGGCGGTCGGCGGCCGGCGCGCGTTACCGGCCCCAGCCGGAGTCCAGGGAGGGCTGCGCGTCGGCGGTCGGCGGAACGGCGCGTACTCCGAGCGTCTTGTGGACGTGAAGGGCAAGGCTTGGCATCTCGGAGTCCTCTTCCTGGAAGGGCGGTCTGCCCTCTTCGCTCTGGGACGCATCCTGCCGAAGGCCCAAACGCAGGTGGAAGCTCTGGCTCTGATCGTGAACACGCAATGCGTGAACCGGAAGCCTGGTCAGATCGTGTCAAAAGAGCACAGACATGAACCTAATCGCACCCGGTGCTGTCAGATCAGTGGTGGGAGCCCGGCTCAGGGGCGGTCGCCGGGCTCGGTGGTCGCCGCCCGGCTCAGCGGAGCCGACGAGCCCCGGCGCAGCTCCTCCCGGACGGCGGGCCAGTCCGCGACGCCCGGCTGTCCCGCCCCGGCGGGCGACTCCAGGGCGAGCGTCGCCAGGTAGGCGCGCTTGAGCGCGGCCCGCTCGTCCCGCACCCGGCCGGCCGACTGCTCGATCCGGCGCAGCCGGGCGTGCAGCCGTTCCAGCGCGCCCCCGCCCGTCAGCAGGCGCCGCGCCTCGGGGCCGAAGCGGAAACCGGGGGCCAGCAGCGGCCAGGCCGACCGCCAGACCCGGAACACCTCGCGGTGGCCCGGCCCCCACTCCCGTTCGGCCCGGGACAGTCGCTCCAGCGCCGCCTCCTCGGTGGGCGCCGTACAGGTCTCGCGCAGCGCCCGGGAGAGCGCGCCCCAGTCCTCGCCGGGCGCGTGCCGCAGCGCGGAGTGCAGCAGCTGGGCCACCGAGCCGTGCACCACCGCGCACGGCCACTGCCCGGCCGCCGCCTCGGCCAGTACCGCGCCGGTGCCGCCGACCAGCACCCAGACCTCCCGCACCCCGCGCTCGGCGAGCCCGGCCAGCACCCGCGGCCACTGCTCCCCGTCCGCGGCCGGCCACAGCCCCAGCACCTCGCGCCGGCCCTCGACCGAGACCCCGAGCGCCAGGTGCACCAGCGGCCCGCCCGAGCGGCCGCCGCGCACCGAGTCGACGAAGACCACCGGGTAGACCGGGTCGAGCCGCCGTCCGCGCCGCTCGGCGAGTTCGTCGAGCACCTGGTCGGTGATGGCCGAGACGGTCTCCCGGCTGAGTTCCACGCCGTACACCTCGGCCAGGTGCGCCACCAGTTCGCCCGAGCTGAGGCCGCGCGCGGTCAGCGAGATCACCAGCCGGTCGAGTCCGGGCAGCCGGCGGGTCCGGGGGAGGACGGCCCTGGGGGAGAAGCTGCCCTCGCGGTCCCGGGGCACCCGCACCTCGACCGGTCCGATCTCGGTGAGCATCCGTCTGGTCCGCGCGCCGTTACGGCCGTTGGCCCCGGCCCCGGCGCCGGTGCCGGTGCCGTCGCTGTCGCCCGCGGTCATGGGTGGGCCGGGCGCGGGAACGGAGTTCCGCAGGTGCTCCTGGAGTTCGAGTTCCAGGGCGCCCTCGATCAGCTGCTTGGCGAAGGCCTGGAGCAGCCCGCCCTCGCCCAGCAGCCGTACCGCGCCGGAGCCGACCTGGGCGGCGGCGGCCTCCGCCAGCTGTCGTACCAGGCGCTGGTCCACCAGACCGGCGAGGGCGTCGGAGGGTGACGCGGGGTCGGAATCAGCTCGCACGTGGGGGTGCCTCCCTGTAGGCCGTGCCATCCGCCGGGAGCCGCTCCGGACGTGTGACGGGGAGCCGGGTGCGATGCGCCGGCGATCCCCGGTCACCGGTGCCGGGTACGGCCGGCCCGCGACCGTGACCACCGGCTCCCCCGTCTCCGTGCTCGCCTGACTACCGTCAGCCGATGATTTCCGCGACCGTTGGGCGTACACTCACCGCAGTCGGAGCCAGGGGGGCGGCTTTCGAACGGTAGTCGCTCCTCATCTTGCCGGTTCTGATGCCTGGTGGTGGCCGGTACGGGCATTCGTGAAGCCGCAATGCCGAAGCCGGAAGGATGCCCAGATGTGCCCAAGCCAGGACAACAGTGGCGAAACGGGAGGCCCGCAGCTCTGCGACCGGGGCATCGACTTCTACCGGACGGCGCTGGCCGAGGGCGAAGCGCGGGGAGAGGCCCCCGAGTGCCTGCTGGCGATGGGCCTGCTGCGACCGCTGCCCGGCTCCGGCGACCGGCTGGCCCCCGTCCCGCCCGACATCGCCGCCGCCGGTCTGACCCGGCCGCTCGAACTCGCCGTCCTGGCCCACCAGGAGCGGCTCGCCGCGCTGCAGAGCTCCTTCCACGCCGCCGATCACGCCTACCGGGACGTCATGCGGCGGGCCAAGCTGCCGATCCGGGTGCTGGCCCACGACGAGATCAGTCCCGCGCTGGAGAAGGCCGTCGCCGCCTGCACCGAGGAACTGCTCACCGCCCAGCCCGGCGGCGGCCGCGCCCCCGACCAACTGGCCGACGCGCTCCCGCGCGACCTCGCCCTGGCCGGCCGCGGCGTACGTCAGCGCACCCTCTACCAGCACACCGTGCGCTCGCACGGTCCGACGCTGGCCTACATCGAACAGGTCACCGCCCAGGGCGCCCAGGTGCGCACCCTGAACGAGGTCTTCGACCGGGTGATCATCTGCGACCGCTCCACCGCCTTCATCCCGGCCGGCGCCGACCGCGAGGCCGCGGCGATGCTCATCCAACTCCCGCCCCTGGTCGAGTACCTGCTCAAGATCTTCGAGCTGATGTGGGAGCGCGCCGAGCCCGTCACCTACCAGCCCGGCCACCACCGGCCCCGCCTGCTGACCGCCCGCACCCGCCAGAACGTCCTGCGCCTGATGGTCAACGGCTACACCGACGAGGCCATCGCCACCCGCCTCGGCATGAGCACCCGCACCGTCTCCAGCCACATCCAGAAGGCCAGCGAGCTCCTCGGCAGCCGCAGCCGCGGCCACCTCGGCTACATCATCGCCCGCCAGGGCATCCTCGACGAACCCCTCGACGACCTCTGACACCTCCCGCGGGCCGGGCCCGGCGGCTCAGCCCGTGTCGCCGTCCGGGGCCCAGGTGGTGCCGTTGTGGGAGTAGGCGGGGGCGCCGTGGCGGCCGACGGTGCGGAAGGGCTGGTGGTCGCCGGCGTCGACGCGCAGGGTGCCCTTCTGGGTGCCGTCGGACCAGACCAGTTCGAGGAACCAGCTGACGTCCTGGGAACGGGTGGTGGCGTCCACGTCGATCACCTGCGGGTCGCTGTTGGTGATCTTGTAGGGGAAGTTCGTGGTGCCGGTCCGGCGTTCGCCCTCCTTGCCCGGGACGGGGACGGCGCGCGGGGCGGGTGAGTCGAGGTCGACCGCGAAGGAGGCCGGGGTGAGGCCGCCGCCGCAGCCGGTGCCGGGTGTGTAGGCGTTCCACTTGGGGGCGGGCCGGGTGCTGACCACCTGCACGTACATGGCGTTCAGCACGACGGTGTCGGCGCTCGCGCCCTGGGCGGTCAGTTCGATCCGCAGGTGCCCGGCCGGGACCATCCGCTGGGAGGCGGCCCAGCCGTCGACCCGGCTGGAGGGCGGCGGGGGCAGGGTGACCTGCGAGGGGGCGCGGGCGGACAGGAACCACTGGTCGCAGGGGCTGCCCCAGTTGTTGTTGAGGACGGTGACGTGGAAGGGGGCGGGGACCTCTTCGGGGCTCGCCGAGGCGGTCGCGGACGGGGTGTCGGCGGTGGTGGGAGCGGTGCTGGTGGGAGCCGTGGTGGTGGGAGCGGTGGCGGGGTCCGCCGGGGCGGGCGGAGTCGGGGTGCCGACGGACGTGGTGCCGGCGGCGGGGGCGGGGGCCGCGTTCAGGGGGGTGGCGGAGGGCATCGCGCCGGGGTTCGCGGCGCCGCCGGCGTCGCGCAGGGCGAAGACCGAGACCACGGTGGCCAGCGCGGCCACGGCGGCCGCGCTCAGCAGCACCCGGGTGCGGCGGCGCGGTGTGGCGGGCGGGGGAGCGGAGTGCACGGTCGTCACCTCCTCTTCCGGTGCGGGGCCGGCGGACAGCGGGGCGGGCACGGGTGCCGGCTCGGGCACGGGCGCCGACTCGGCGACGCCCGGGGCGGCCGGGGTGTTCGCCGGGGCGGTCTCCCGGCGGCGGGCCGCGTCGGCCAGGATCCAGCGGCGGTGCAGGCTGACCAGTTCCTCGTCGCTCGCCCCGCAGACCCGCGCCAGCCGCTCCACCGGAGCGTACTCGGCCGGCACGGCGGCGCCGTTGCAGTAGCGGTGCAGGGTCGAGGTGCTGACGTGCAGCCGGGTGGCCAGGGCGCCGTAACTGCGCCCGGAACGCTCCTTCAGTTCGCGCAGCGCCGCCGCGAACTCCTCGGTCTCCACGCTCATGTGCTGGCCTTCCCCCACCCCGGCCTGGCCCGGGATGCCGTCGATGTGCGGATCACCGTACCGGCAGACCCGGGAGGGGCCCGGAGCAGGGGGAGCGTGGAGCGGGAGGGACGAGGGGGCGAGGGAGGGCGGGTCAGCTCTTGCCGGCCTGCTCCATCGACGAGGCGGCGCCCTCGACGGTCTCCCGGTACAGGCCGAGCTTGGGCTGCTTGCCCACCTTCGCGCCGGCGCCGAGCGGGAAGTCGTGGGTGTAGGCGTTGGGCATCTGGTCGTCGGCCAGGACGTTCAGCTCGTCCCAGTCGCGCGGGACGCCGCTGCCGGGGTTGAGGTCGATCACCGCGTAGGCGCTCTTGCCGGGCGCCAGGGCGTAGGACGGCGGGCCGCCCAGCCCGCCCGGGACCAGCGGCGCGACGTTGTCGCCCCGATCGGCGGCGTCCGCCTTGCCGATGACGACGAGCGGGTAGTAGCTCAGGCCGCAGTAGGTGCTGCCCGGGTTGTGCACCTCGATCACCCGCTGGTCGGGCGCCCCGGCCCGGGTGCTCACCTTGACCGTCACGACGTCGCCCTTGCAGGAGTGGGTGTAGGCGTACGCCTCATCGCCCCCGGCCGCGCCCCCGCCGCCCGTGGCCGGGGCGACGGGGTTCTTGGGGCGGGCGGAGCCGGTGGCGGCGGGCGCGGCACCGGCGGGCGTCTTGGTGGCCGGGGCGCCGGCGGACGGCTGGGCCGCGGCTGCCGCGGGTGCGGCGGTGCCGGACGCGGCGGGGGCCCCGGCGGCGGGTGCGGTGGTCTGGGCGGGCTTCGCGGGCTGGGCCGCCTCCCCGCTGTCGGGCCCGCAAGCCGTCAGGGTGAGGGCGGCGCCCAGGGCGAGGGCGGCCGGGGCGAACAGGGCGCGGCGGGCGGTCACGGAGCGGAGAGCGGACATGGAGGTTCCCCCGTCATGGATGTGGGTGAAGGACTGGACCGGGCGGCGGGCCGTCGGCGCCGACCGCTGGGCAGCACTCTGGTCCGTCGGTTGGCCGGTCCGCCAGGCCTGTCGGCCAAGGCGGGACGCTGGAACGGTTCCACCTCCTCTGACCTGTGGTTTCGCACCCGCCTGGAACGGCCTTCAGGGACGTTCCAGGGCCGCCGGGAGCCGTCCGGCGCCGCCCCGGACGCCGGTCGTGGGTGTCTCCGTCCGGCCGGAACCGCCGCCGGGGGCGGGGTGGGCCCGACCGGCGTCGGTACGATCGGGGGCATGGGTGGTGCGGAGGAACAGGCCTGGGACTCGGAGGCGGCGGAGCGGGCCGTGGCGGTGCTCAAGGCGGTGGCGGACCCCTCGCGGTACCGGCTGCTGTGGGCGCTGACCCGGCGGGAGCTGCCGGTGAGCGAGCTGGCCGAGCTGCTGGGGGCGCACGTGGCGGCGACCTCGCAGCACCTGGCGAAGCTGCGGGCGGCCGGACTGGTGGTGGCGCGCCGGGAGGGGACGCGGATCTTCTACCGGGCCACCGAGGTGCGCGGGCTGCTCACCGAGGCCGCGCTGATCGCCCACGACCTGCCGGCCCGCCGCGACGGCGGTGACGACGACGGCGCGGCGCCGGCCGGCGCGACCGCGACACAGCCCTTCGCCCGCGCGGTCCGGGCGGTGCGGCGGCGCCCGGCGACGGGCTGATCCCGGCCGCCGCGGGCTGACGCGGGCCGAGCCGGGCTGAATCCGGCCGAGCCGTCACCGCCCCGGTGCCTCCGCTCCGGTGCTCCGGTCAGTGCTCCAGCCGGTACTCCTGCCGGTCGGCGTCGTACGCGAACAGCCCGGCGTAGCGCCCCCAGTCGGTCGCGGTCTCCAGCTGCCGGTCGGTCTGCTCGACGGTGTAGTGACGGCCGAGCAGGTCGCGCAGGAAGCCGGTGCGCACGGTGGCGCCGGGCCGGCCGCCGAGGCTGTTGGCGATCAGTTTGACCAGCGGGACCTCCAGGGCCGCCGCGGCGAAGACGGCCCGGGCGTCCTGCCCGTCGGCCCCGGTGTAGGCGGCGCCGGCCTCGGTGAGCAGCAGGTCGTCCCCGTGGACCTCGGCGAAGCCGAGCAGGTCGAGGGCGTCGATCTGGGGGAGCAGGTCGTCGATGTCCAGGCCGAGTTCGTCGGCGAGCCCGGCCAGGTCGCAGCGCCCGCCCCGGTGGGCGACCGTCTCGGCGAGGCCGGTGAGTCCGTCGACACCGGCGGTGGGCAGCGGGGCGCTGGCGACGGTACGGCGTTCGGGGCCGGGATCGGGGTCGGCGCGGCCGGGGCCCCGGGTGTCCTTGGGGCGGCCCGTCATGATCCGGTACACCCGGTCCACCAGCTCGTCGAAGGCGGCGCAGTCGCGGTCGCGCGGCCGTTCCAGGCCGACCTCGACGGTCTCCTGGATGATCCCGTACGGGCGGGCGCCGAGGACCACGATGCGGTCGGCCATCAGTACGGCCTCCTCGATGTTGTGGGTGACCAGGACGACGGCCCGGGTGGGGAACTGGCCGGACTCCCACAGCTCCATCAGCTCGCCGCGCAGGTTCTCGGCGGTGAGCACGTCGAGCGCGGAGAACGGCTCGTCCATCATCAGCACGTCCGGTTCGACGACCAGGGCCCGGGCGAAGCCGACCCGCTGGCGCATGCCGCCGGAGAGCTCCTTGGGGTAGGCGGACTCGAAGCCGGCCAGGCCGATCAGGTCGATGGCCTGGGAGGCGGCCAGGGCGCGTTCGCGGGGCGGCACCCCGCGGGCCTCCAGGCCGAGCTCGACGTTCTGCCGGACGGTCAGCCAGGGCAGCAGCGCGAAGGTCTGGAAGACCAGCGCGGTGCCGGGGTTGGCGCCGGCGAGCGGGGTGCCGCGGTAGCGGACGGTGCCGGAGGTGGGCGGGATGAGGCCGGCCAGGCAGCGCAGCAGGGTGGACTTGCCGGAGCCGGAGCGCCCGAGCAGCGCGACGACCTCGCCGGACCGCACGGTGAGGTCGATGCCGGAGAGCACCGGCAGCTCGCCGGCGGCCCCGGCGTACGCCTTGGTCAGGCCGATGGTCTCCATCAGCACCTCGTCGCCGCCCGCGACGACGGGGTCCGGGGCGGTCCCGGGTGCGGGGCCGGGCCGGGCGGCGCGGGAGCGGAAGGGGAAGCGCATCGGCGGACTCCGGACTACAGCGAGTAGCGGCGCTCGGCCAGCCGGTACAGCCGGCGCCAGAGCAGACGGTTGAGGGCGACGACGTACAGGCTCATCACCGCGACCCCGGCGAGCAGGCGCGGGTGGTCGCCGTGCTCGGCGGCCCGGGCGATGTACGCGCCGAGGCCGGTCGCGGTCAGCGTGGTGCCGCCGAAGGTGACCACCTCGGCGACGATGGAGGCGTTCCAGGCGCCGCCGGAGGCGGTGATGCCGCCGGTGACGTACGCGGGGAAGATGCCGGGGACGATCAGCCGCCGCCAGCGCTGCCGGCCGCGCACGCCGAGGTCGTCCATCGCCTCGCGCAGGTCGGCGGGGACGGCCATGGCACCGGCGATGGCGTTGAACAGGATGTACCACTGGGAGCCGAGCGCCATCAGCAGAATGCCGCCGAGGTCGATCGACACCCCGGTGCGCAGCAGCAGCCAGACGGCGAGCGGGAAGAGGAAGTTGGCCGGGAAGCCGGCCAGCACCTGGACGACGGGCTGGGCGATCCTGGTCAGCCGGGGAGAGAAGCCGATCTTCACGCCGATCGGCACCCAGACCACGGTGGCCACCGCGACCAGCACCACCACCCGGGCGGCGGTGGCGAGGCCGAGCAGCAGCGGCTCGCCGAAGACGCCGAGGCCGGTGCGGTCGGAGAGGTAGCGGCCGAGGTCGACGAGGCCCCAGAGCACGATGCCGCCGGAGACGAGCGCGAAGGCCACGTCCCCGGCCCGCCGCCGGGCGGGGTGGGCGGCCGGGCGGCGGTCGGCGGTGCCGAACACCCGGCCGGCGGTGCCGAACACCCGCCCGGCCCGGTTCAGGGCCCGTCCGGCGGGGCGCAGCGCCCGGCCGAGCGCGGCGGGCAGGTGGGAGCGGCGCAGCAGGTCCAGTACGACCGAGCGCTGGACCTCGGTGGCCTCGGACTGCTCGTTCTTGAACCGTTCGGCCCAGGCGGTGAGCGGCCGCCAGAACAGGAAGTTGACGCCGATCACCAGCACCACCATGGTGGCGATCGCCCAGCCGACCCGGCCGAGGTCCCCGGCGGCGATGGCGGCACCCGCGTACGAGCCGACCCCGGGCAGCGCGTACCGCTGGTCGTCCACGGTGATCGCCTCGGACGCGACCAGGAAGAACCAGCCGCCGCCGAAGCCGAGCATGCCGTTCCAGACCAGGCCGATCATGCCCGAGGGCAGTTCGACCTTCCAGAACCGCGTCCACCGGCTGAACCCGAACGAGCGCGACAGCTCGTCGAGTTCGGGGGGCAGCGAGACCAGCGCCTGGTAGAAGGCGAAGGTCATGTTCCAGGCCTGGGAGGTGAAGATCGCGAACACGGCCGCGCACTCCAGACCGAGCATCGAGCCGGGGAACAGGGCGAGGAAGCCGGAGACGGCGACGCTCAGGAAGGCGAGCACCGGCACCGACTGGAGGATGTCCAGCGCCGGGATCAGCACCCGCTCCAGCCGGCGGCTGCGGGCGGCGGCGTAGGCGTAGCAGAAGGTGAAGACGACCGAGACGGCGAGCGCGGCGAACATCCGCAGCAGCGAGCGCACCGCGTCGTACGGCAGCCGGGCGGGGTCGGTGTCGACGGCCGCGTCCCGGGCCGTGGAGAAGCGCAGGGTGCCGCCCTGGCCGAGGCGCAGCGCGAGGTAGAGCAGCACCAGGACGGCGGCCGCGACGACCAGGTCCACCCACACCCGGCCGCCCAGACGGCTCGCCGCCCGGGCGGGCAGCGGGCCCCGGGACAGGGCCGGGGCGGACTTCGGCAGGGTCATGGCGGTACCTCCGGCGCAAACCCGGGCAGTCTGCTCCCTCGGTACGTCCGTACGCAAACCCGTCCCGCCGGGGATACCGGCCGGGGTACTGACGGTGGTATTGACGGGGGTGCCGACAGGGTACCGCCAGGGGTGTCACCCCGCCGGGCCGGTCGGTGTGGACGGGTCGGTCCGGGCGGACGGTCCGGCCGGGTGGTGCCGCCGGGCCGCGGTGACCAGCAGCCGGGCGGTTCGGGTGGGCAGGTCCAGCTGCCGGGCGATCCACTGCGGGTCGTGCCCGTGGGTGGCGAACACCCAGGCGGTGTACAGCCGGTTCAGGCCGGGCGCGCCGGGGGAGAGCAGCAGCGGTCGGACCTGTTCCATCGGGAAGCCGTCCAGTGAGCGGGCGCTGAACCACTGGGCGTCCCCGCCCAGCCGCCCGGCGCCGGCCGGTGCCGCGGCCGCGCCCGCCCGCCGTCGGCTGGTGGCCAGCAACAGGGCGAGCAGCAGCCCGGCGACCGAGGCGCCGATGAACGTGCCGGACAGGAAGAGCCGCAGTGGGTCGGGCGCGAGGCCGATGGCGAGGCCCTCGATGGTGATCAGCAGTAGGACGCCGCACAGCGCGGTCCCTCTGCCGGTCCTGGGGAACAGGGCGGTTCGGGTCATCGCGGGGTCCTCCTTCGATGGTCGTCGTGCTTTCCGGGGGGTCTTCCGGGAGGTTTTCCGGGGGTTCTTCCGGGGGCTTTCCGGGAGTGGTGAGGCAGCGGTCAGGAGGCCCGGACCAGCCGGGGGTCGTACTTGTAGCCGATCTGGCGGACGGTGGCGATCGCCTCCCGGTGCCCGGGGCCGAGCTTGCGCCGGATGCGGGCGATGTGGGTGGCGATGGTGCGGGAGTCGCCGGTGTCCGGGCGGCCCCAGACGTTCTCCATCAGCTGGCGCCGGGAGTGCACCCGCAGCGGGTTGCCGACCAGGTGGGCGAGCAGCTCGAACTCCAGGTACGGCATGGTGACCTGACGGCCCTCGACGGTGACGGTGCGCTGGTCGGTGTCCACCACCAGGCCGGGCGCGGGGGCCGGCCGCGGGGCCGGGCGGCGGGCCGGGGCGGGCGCGGGGTGGTCCGAGAAGAGGGCGTCGAGCCTGGGGTAGCGCAGGGCCATGGCGGAAGGACTCCTTCGGGGTCTGGTCGGACGGGAACGCGGCCGGACGGGCGTGCCGGCGGTTCGGTGCGGTGGCCGGGTGGTGCGGTGGCCGGACCGCTCAGCGGCCGGGGTGCCAGGTGGCTTCCAGCCGGGCGGTCCCGTCCGGCGCGGTGACGGTCCGCCAGCGGGCCCGCAGCCCGCCGGTGCCCCGGCCCGCCGTCCCGTTCGCCGTCCCGTCCGCCGGGCCCGCGGACGGCGCCGGGACGGCCCGGAGAACGGTGTTGTCCAGCGGGCTCGCCGCCAGGCGCCGGCCGACGGCGGCGAGGGTGGAGCGAAGTCGGCCCCGGTCGGTGGTCGGACGGGTGGGCTGGAAAGCGGCGACGATGGTCATGGCAGGTCACCTCCGTGACAGGACGGCGGACAGGGATGCGCGCGGTGGGCCGGGAGGGGCCCAGGGGGTGCCCGGGCGGGCCGGGGTGGCCCGAGGGCACCCGGGCGGGATCAGTGGTTCAGCGCGGTCTGGACGATCTTGACGATGACCATGACCATCGCGATCAGCAGGTAGGCGCGCAGCGCGCCCATGCCGATCTTGCGGGCGGTGGAGAGCACCGGCTTGTCGAGGGTCTCCAGCGGGGGCATCCGCCAGTTCTCCCGGCCGGTGCGGTCGATGGGGTCCTCCTTGGTGCCCCGGCGCCCGAAGGTGAAGAAGTACCCGGCGACGAGCACCCCCGCGATGCCGCAGCCGGCCATGATCCACAGGATCGCCTCGGAGCTGATGTCCGGCCAGACCACGGCGGCGGTGAGGATCAGCGAGAGCATGACCAGGGCGCCGACCACGGCTGAGGTGAAGGCGTTGGTCTTGGGGCCGTTGACCCAGGGGCCGAGGACGGCCTTGTCGTTGCAGAGCAGCAGCAGGAAGACGGTCGCGGAGGGCAGCAGCACCCCGGCCAGCACCTGGACGAACTGGGTCATCAGGCCCTGGGTGTAGTCGGTGGAGAGCAGCGTGATCGCCGCCGCCGCGACCACCAGGCCCGCGTAGATCCCGTAGAAGCCCTTCGCGCCCTTCACGCCCCGGTGCAGCGAGTGCTTGATGCCGAACACGTCACCGATCGCGTAAGCGGTGGACAGGGACACCGCGAAGGCGCCGATGATGGATGCGTCCAGCAGCGCGATGGCGAACAGCACACCGGCCAGGTGGCCGGCCTTGTCCTCGATGCCCCGGGCGACTGCGGCGGCGTCGGAGAACTGGCCGAAGCCGTCGGTGCCGGCGAAGGCGGCGGCGGTGAAGCCCATCATGGCGGCGGCGCCGACGATCACCACGACGATGCCGATCCAGAGGTCGACCTTCTCGTACGTCATGAAGCGCGGGGTGATCCGCTTGTCGATGACGTAGGACTGCTGGAAGAACAGCTGCCAGGGGGCGACGGTGGTGCCGACGATGGAGATGATCACCAGCATCACGGCGGCGAGCTGCCCGGAACCGCCCGGCATGCTCGGGACGGTGAAGTCGTGGGCCATCTGCGAGGTCTTCGGGTGGACCATGAAGTAGATCGGGACCAGCAGCAGCGAGCCTATGCACAGGGTGACGGCGACGCGCTCGAAGCGCTGGAAGGAGCCGGTGAAGGCCGAGGCGATGATGATTCCGGCCGCCAGCACCACCGAGGCGACCTTCGGCAGGCCCAGGTACCCGGCCGCCAGCGTGACCCCGATGAACTCGGTGACCAGCGTCAGCGCGTTCAGCAGGAACAGGTCGATCACGCTGAACGCGCCCCAGAACCTGCCGAACCGCTCCAGGATCAGCCGGGCGTGCCCGACCCCGGTGACGGCGCCCAGGCGCAGCACCATCTCCTGGTTGACGTAGAGCACCGGGACGAGCATCAGCAGCGTCCACAGCAGCTGGGTGCCGTAGTTCTGCCCGGCCTGCCCGTAGGTGGAGAAGGCGCCGGCGTCGTTGTCGCCGACCATCACGATCAGGCCGGGGCCGACGATCGCGAGCAGGGTCTTCAGTCTCGCCGACAGGCCGTGGCGAGGAGTGGTGTCGTCGAGCCGGATGGTGCCGAGCGCGCCCTTGATGTCGCCGACGTGCGCGTCGTCGAGGACGGCCGAACGCGGCTCGGGCATCGTGGAGTCGAGAGTGGCGTGAGTGGTCATGACGTTCCCTCCCTGGCCCCGGACAGGCGGGGCGGGTCGGAGGCAGGCGGCGGCGTTCCCTGCGTGGGTGCGGGCACGGCGCATCGGCGCGCGGCGGTGCGGCCCGGACGAAGGCGTGCGGGCACGGTGAAGTCGCGTGCGGACGTGGCGTGTTGGGCCTGACGTGTCGCCACATGTCGTGACGGATCGTCAGGAGATCGCGCAGGGAGGTGTGTTACCGCGTGCCGGAGGTGTACGAGGGCATGCGGGGGTAGGGGCAACTGTGGCCCGGACTACTGCAATCCATGTCTCTCGCCTCCTCCCGGCCGGCGCACCCCGTGGTGCGTGTCATCGACGCGGCAAGGAGTGCACCGGCCCGCGCAACGCGACCGCCGGCTCACCCCAACTCGTCAGAGCTTATCCCCGTCGGAGGCCCATACTTGCGTACTTGGTAGAACCTTTACCTTCT
Source organism: Kitasatospora sp. NPDC056783 (assembly GCF_042789895.1). Lineage (NCBI taxonomy): Bacteria > Bacillati > Actinomycetota > Actinomycetes > Kitasatosporales > Streptomycetaceae > Kitasatospora > Kitasatospora sp. NPDC056783. The sequence goes on along the minus strand of NZ_JBHUAF010000007.1, from coordinate 45,653 downwards.
GGAGGGCCTTTCGTGGACACCGGCCCGGGGTCGTCTAGGAAGCCCTGGTGACGGTCACCTTCAGGTGCTTCATGATCGGCTGGTCGCTCTGGGTGCTGTAGTCGCCGATCGCGCACAGCACGTTCAGCTCCGGCATGTACCCGGCCGCGCAGCCGCGCGGGATGTCGTACGGGACGGCGAGGTAGCCGTGCACCGAGCGGGTGCTGCCGTCCCGGGCGGTGCTGGTCACGTCCACCCGGTCGAACTCGGCCAGGCCGCGCTCGCGCATGTCGTCCCGGTTCATGAACACCAGGGTCCGCAGGTTCCGCACGCCCCGGTAGCGGTCGTCGTCCGAATAGATGGTGGTGTTCCACTGGTCGTGCGAGCGCATCGTGCCCAGCGCCAGGGTGCCGGGCGCGGGGACGACGTCGGGCAGGGCGGCCGTGGAGAACTCGGCCCGGCCGGAAGGAGTGGCGAAGACCAGCTCGCGGGCCGGCTGCCTGATCCGGAAGCCCAGCGGCAGCCGCACCCGGCGGTTGAAGTCCTCGAAGCCGTCCAGCACCCGGGCCATGGTGTCGCGGATCCGGTCGTAGTCCTCGATGTACCACTCCCACGGGGTGGGGCTGTCCGGCAGCGCCGCGCGGGCGATCCCGGCGACGATCGCCGGCTCGGAGAGCAGGTGCGGCGAGGCGGGCCGCTTCATGCCGACCGACAGGTGCACCATGCTCATCGAGTCCTCGACCGAGGTGGACTGCACCCCGGCCCGCTGGTGGTCCTTCTCGGTCCGCCCCAGGCACGGCAGGATCAGCGCCCGCCGCCCGTGCACCAGGTGGCTGCGGTTCAGCTTGGTGCTCACCTGGACGGTCAACTCGCAGGATTCCAGGGCCTGGTGGGTGTACGGGGTGTCCGGCGCGGCGAGCGCGAAGTTGCCGCCCATGCCGACGAACACCGTGATGTCGCCGCGCCGCATCGCCTCGATCGTGCCGACGGTGTCCAGCCCGTGCTCCCTCGGCGGCTCGATCCCGCACACCTCGGCGAGCCGGTCCAGGAACGCGGCGGCCGGCCGGTGGTCGATGCCGCAGGTGCGGTTGCCCTGGACGTTGCTGTGCCCGCGCACCGGGGAGGGCCCGGCCCCCTCGCGGCCCAGGTTGCCGCGCAGCAGCAGGAGGTTGACGATCTCCCGGACGGTGTCGACCCCGTGCTCGTGCTGGGTGACGCCCAGGCACCAGCTGAAGATCGAGCGGTCGGCCTCCCGGTAGACCCGCGCCGCCTTCAGGACGTCGGCCCGGTCCAGCCCGCTCTGGCGCTCGATCTCCGCCCAGGGCGTGGCCGCGCAGAGGTCCCGGTAGGCCTCGAAGCCGGCGGTGTGGCGGTCGATGAACAGCCGGTCCAGCGCCCGTTCGTCGGTCGCGGACTGCTCCAGGATCGCCTTGGCCATGCCGCGCAGCAGCGCCATGTCGCCGCCGATCCGCGGCTGGAGGTTCAGGGTGCTGGTGCGGGTGGCCCGGTTCAGCGCCATGTCGGTGAAGTCGTGCGGGATGATCGTCCGGGTCGCCGCCGCCTCGACCAGCGGGTTGACGTGCACGATCCGCGCGCCGCGCTTGTACGCCTCGGCGAGCGAGGTGAGCATCCGGGGCGCGTTGGAGGCCGCGTTGACACCCAGGATGAACAGCGCGTCGGTGACCTCCCAGTCCTTGAGGTCGACCGTCCCCTTCCCGGTGCCGAGCGCGGCCCGAAGGGCCCGGCCGCTCGCCTCGTGGCACATGTTGGAGCAGTCGGGCAGGTTGTTGGTGCCCAGCTCGCGGGCCAGCAGCTGGTAGAGGAAGGTCGCCTCGTTGCCGAGCCGGCCCGAGGTGTAGAAGGCGGCCCGGTCCGGGTCGTCCAGCTCGCGCAGGGCTTCGCCGACCAGCGTGAAGGCGTCCTTCCAGCTGATCGGGACGTAGTGGTCGGTGGCCGGGTCGTAGACCATCGGCTCGGTGAGCCGGCCCTGGTCCTCCAGGGCGAAGTCGCTCCATCCGGACAGCTCGGTCACCGAGTGGGCGGCGAAGAACTCCCGGCCGACCCGCTTGCGGGTCATCTCCCAGGTGACGTGCTTGATGCCGTTCTCGCAGATGTCCAGGTGCAGGCCCTTGGTGTCGTCGGGCCAGGCGCAGCCGGGGCAGTCGAAGCCGCCGTCCTCGTGGTTCATCCGCATGACCGCGCGCGGCCCGTCCAGGTACGCGCCCTCGCGCACCAGGAAACGGGTGACGCTCTTGGCGGCGCCCCAGCCGGCGGCCGGGTGGTGGTACGGCCGGACGCCGGGCGGGCCGGAGGGGGAGGGGGCGGCCTTCGCCTCCGGCCGCCGCTCCTGCGGGGTGGCGGTCGCTTCGTCGTCGGAGGTGCTCACGGCAGTCGCCTTCCGTCGCGCGGGAGGGCGCACGGGGTCGGACACCCGGCGTCGGGGTCGAGGCTACGTCGGGCGGTCGTGGCTCGCGCGTCGAGCGGGCGGGGCGGCGGGGGCGGCGGGGGCGTCCGCTACCAGGCCTCGGCCCCGGACCCGGCCCCGGCGGCGTCCGCGGCGGTCTCGGTCCGGTCGGTGTCGACACGGTCGGTGCGGGTGTAGACGTTCATCGAGTCGCCGCGCAGGAAGCCGACCAGGGTCAGCCCGGTCTCCTCGGCCAGCTCCACGGCCAGCGAGGACGGCGCGGAGACCGCCGCGAGCACCGGGACGCCCGCCATCACGGCCTTCTGCACCAGCTCGAAGGAGGCCCGGCCGCTGACCATCAGCACGGTGCCGCGGGCCGGCAGCAGGCCCTCGCGCAGCGCGTGGCCGACCACCTTGTCCACGGCGTTGTGCCGGCCCACGTCCTCGCGCAGGCACAGCAGCCGCCCGTCGGCGTCGAACAGCCCGGCCGCGTGCAGGCCGCCGGTGCTCTCGAAGACCTTCTGGGCGGCGCGCAGCCGCTCGGGCAGCGCGGAGAGCAGGGCGGGGGTGACGCGCAGCCCGTCCCCGGCGACGCTCCACGGCGCGGTGGTGCGCACCGCGTCCAGGCTGGCCTTGCCGCACAGGCCGCAGGAGGAGGTGGTGTAGAAGTTGCGCTCCAGCGAGGCGTCGGGGGCGGGCACGCCGGGGGCGAGCAGGACGTCCACCACGTTGTAGGTGTTGCCGCCGTCGGCGGTGGCGCCGGCGCAGTAGCGGATGCCGGCCACCTGCTCGGCGGCGTGCACCACGCCCTCGCTGACCAGGAAGCCGGCCGCCAGGTCGAAGTCGCTGCCGGGGGTGCGCATGGTCACCGTCAACGGGCGGCCGCCGACCCGGATCTCCATCGGTTCCTCGGCCGCCAGGGTGTCGGGGCGGTACGAGGGCGTGCCCTGCCGCAGGCGCAGCACTCTGCGGGGAACGGTCACTCGGCCCATGGTCGTCGGCTCCTCGGTGGGGGGCGGTCCGGTCGTCCTTACGTTCGCACGTTCGCGCGCCCGTACGGACTCCACGGGTCAATCCTCGCCCGTCCGAGGGGGCGGTCCAAGGTCCGAAGGAGCGGGCCCGCCCTCCGTGGCCTACCCCCGGGGCCCCACCGACAGCACCAGCGCGCTGGCCGCCCCGGCCGGGGTGTCGTAGTTCACCGTCTCCCCGGGGTGCCGTCCGAGCAGTGCCTTCCCGAGCGGACTGTCGAAGGTCACCAGGGTGAGGTCCCGTTCCTCCGCCTCCTCCGAGATCTCGACGGTCTCCTCCGCCCCGTCGTCGAACCGCACGGTCACCGTCGAGCCGACCCCCACCACACGCGTCGACGGCTCCCCCGCGGCCTCGGCCTCGCGCAGCCGCCCCTCCAATTCGGCGATCCGCCGGTCCAGCCGCGTCACCTCCGACGCCCGCTGCAACTCGTCCGCCGCGTCCGCGCGGTCCCCGACCGGATCCACCCCCCGCAACGTCGCGGTCACCTTCTCCCGATCCGCCCGCAACCGCGCCAACTCCTCGCGCACCGCCCGCAGGCCCTCGGCACTGATCGGTTCCGGCCCACCGCTCATCCCAAGCTGGCTCATCCCAAGCTCCCGGGGCTGCTGGTCGCACACTCGAACACCGGCCGCCTCCCATTACCCCACCGCACCGGGGCGGCGGCAACTTCCGGCCCGGCCCGGCCCGGCCCGGCCCCGCCCCGCCCGGCCCGGTGGGCCGCGGGCTAGCGGGCGGGCGACCGCTCCGGGACGACCGGTTCGAGGAAGACGCTGGGCGTGCCGTGCCAGGAGACGGCGAGGGCTTCGCGGGCCCGGGTGCAGGCCACGAAGAGCAGGCTCAGCTCGCCGTCCAGGTCCTCGCGGTGCTGCAGCGGGTCGGTGTCCTCCGGGGTGATCGCGCTGGGATTGGGCAGCAGCCCGGCGCTGACGCCCGCCACGGCGACGCAGCGGAACTCCAGTCCCTTCATCCGGTGCATGGTGCCGATCCGCACGCCGGGGGAGGGGGCGCCGCCGAGCACGTGGGCCGGTGTCCCGCTCCGCGCCAGGGCCTCGGCGATGTCGCGGCCGAACCTGGCGGTCCGCACGGCGACCCCGATGTCCTCGGAGCTGACGCCGGAGGCGGTCCACTCCTGGACGCGGGTGACGAGGGCCCGGATCTCCTCGGCCTGGTCGAGGTGGCCGCGGACCTCGGGATGGGCGCCGTGCAGGGTGGAGTGGTAGCCGGCCAGCGACTCCTCCCCGCCGTCCATGTCGTCCGGGCGCTCGCCGGTCAGCAGGGACGCGGACCAGCTGAGGATCTCCTGCGTCGTCCGGTAGTTGACGCGCAGCCGGAAGGAGCGGCCGACCACCTGGATGCCGAGCGAGCGCAGTGAGACCTTGTTCCCGTATATCCGCTGGTGCGGGTCGCCGGCGAGGAAGAGGTCGTCCGGCCCGGTGGCCACCAGGGCGCGCAGGAAGCGCCACTGGACGGGGTGCAGGTCCTGGGCCTCGTCGATCACCACGTGCCGGAACGGACGTTCGGCGGCGTCGTCGAGCGCCCGTGCGGCCCTCGCGCAGACCTGGAGGGAGGTCAGCTCCCCGGCCTGGCGCAGTTCCTCCTCGAACTCGGCCACCACGCGCCACAGTTCGGCCCGCTCCTGGGTGCCGAGGGCCTTGCCCCGGCCGGACCGCGGTGCCTTCAGGTACTGCTCCGGGCTCTCGATCGCCTGGGCCAGGACGACCTGTCGCCACTCCTGGTCGAGGAACAGGTCGGTGAACCCGGTGCCGAGCCGGCGGGCGACTCGTCCCCAGCGGGCGAGGACGGCGCGCTGCTGGAAGAGGACCTTCGACGGCGCTCCGGCGCGGGAACGCCGGAGGACCTCGTCGGCCAGCGCGTCGACGGTCACCACCCGGACCTTCGCCCGGATCCGCCGGTCCGTGACGAGCAGGGCGAGGCAGCGTTCCAGCTCCGCGGCGAGGTCGCCGGAGAAGGTGGTCAGCAGAATCGATCCGTCAGGTGCGGCGGCGGGCAGCCGGCGAGCCAGGTGATAGGCCCGGTGCAGGGCCACCACCGTCTTCCCCGTCCCCGGACCACCGGTGACCCGGGCCGGTCCGCTGTAGGACTCCCGGTAGGCGACCCGGTACTGGGCCGGGTGCAGGAAGATCCGCCAGGCGTCGAAGGGGCGCTCCAGGATCTCCAGCAGCTCGTCGGGGCCGGACACCAGGGCGACCCGGCCGCGCGCCCGGGCCATCGCCGAGACCAGGCCGTCCGCGGGCTCCTCGACGCTCACGGGGGCGGCCGCCCTGGCGTACGCCCGGACGATCTCCCGGTCGATCTCGGCCGGTTCCATCCCGCTCGCCAGGCCGATCAGGACGTCGAACTGCTGCTCCGGCAACACCCGGTGGAGCGCTTCCAGATGGGCCTCGTCGGGGAGCAGCCGGATGATCGGCAGGATCTCCTCGTCGACGCCCAGGCTGCGCAGCACCTTGTCGGAGCGGTCGGCGAACAGCCGCCGGGGTTCGTCGGCGGCCAGGGCCTTCAGCGACCGGGAGGCCCGCTCCAGCGCGACGTCGTTGCGGATCTCGACGCCCTGGGTGGCGGCGTTGACCGAGGCCCGGTGCTTGACGGCCCAGTCGTTGGCCTTGTCGTGCGGAAGGACCTTCAGCAGGAGGTAGCCGTCACCCTGGTCGGCCTTGAGGACGACCCCGCGCCAGAAGTCGGTGATCCTGATGGTCCGGATCCGGGGGTCCCGCTGGTTGGTGAGCTTCTCCAGGTGCACGCCGGTGTGGGTGGCCTCGGTGAACTTCTCGAAGGTCTCGAAGACCCGGCGTTGCACCGGCTTCTCCAGCGCCGCGAACTCCATCAGGAAGTCCCGGTGCATGCCCAGCGTCGCCACCCCGGCCCCCTCGCGCGCCCGTGCCCGTCCGTCCGACCGGGCCGTGCGCTTCACTGTACTGGCCCCGATGATCACTCCTGGCACGTACGGACGGCCGCCGTGCGCTTCGCGGCACCGGGGCCCGTTCGGCGATCCGCAGAGCGATCGGGAAGCGCCGGGCCCGGGAGCGCCGGCCGCCCCGTCGAGGAACGCGATCTCCCGCGCCCGCGTGCTTCCCCTTCGGCCGGTCGCGTGCGGAGCTGCGGGCCCGGCACCGGCGGACAGCGAACGGGAGTCGTGCGACCGCTGGACCGGTCGGGCGTGCATTGACGCGGAGCCGGGCCGGTTTGTACGGTGTGTAGCCAACAGCTCACGCGGCCTTCTGGAGGCGGGATGAGTCAGCCCTGGGACGCGGATCCCGATGCCGTGTTGGCCCGGCGCCTGGGCAGGTCGCCGGCCGAACTGGGCACCACCGGAGGCCGGGACGGCTGCCCTGACATCTGGGAGCTCGACAACGGTGACATCGCGGTCATCGGACGTGACCGGACCGAAGCCTACCGCGCGGGGCTTCCCCAGGACGCGACGGTCGGGGACGGCGAGCGCCTCGTGATCATCCCCCGGATCACGTTCCTCTCCGCGAAGGAAGACCTGCCGGATGCGTGACCTTCTCGGCGATGTTCCGGGCGACCGCCTGCCCCTCGCCGAGTACAAGGCCGACTTCCGTCGGCGGGACTTCGCGGTCGACGGCTACGACTCGTGGAAGCTGGAGCGGCGGCAGGAGTTCCAGGAGCCCGAGGACGCCAGCTGGCGTGCCTTCCTGGGGGGAGACAGTGCCAAGGCGTGGGCGCTGATCGAGGCCAGGCGTGATGACCTGCTCCAGCTTTCCCGTCTGGCCCATGACCATGCTTGCCGGCTGCTGAGAGTGCGTGTCGTCGAGTTCCCGCTGACCCCCTACCTGGAGTGGGAGCTGCGACTCCTGCGGGTGCGCGCGGAGTGCGGGGAGTTGATCCGGGTGGTCGGCCCCGAGCTGATCTCCCCGCACGAACCGGACGGGCCGCTACCCGAACTCATCACCTTGGGAGCGGACACCGTCTACGACATCTCGGTGGACGACTTGAGGACGGCCACCCACCGACCGCCGACAACGGCCAGTGGGCCGGGAACGGGGAACAGCCCGAAGCGGAAGGTGCGGACGAGGTCGTGGACCTCGCGACGGCTCGCCGACCAGTCGATGACCGCGTTCTGCGGTCCCATCGTGCCCTCGTAGCTGGCCCCTTCCTGGCCCTGCTCGCTGCCTGCATGGCCGGCCGCCGCCAACTCCAGTGCTTCCGACAGCAGTTCGCTGGAAAGGATCTGGATCTCCGCGAACACGCTGTCGCCGTCCAGGTCGTCCGGAAGCTCGACCCCACCGCGCTGGACGAGGATCCGCCCGGTGTCGAAGGACTCGTCCATCCAGTGGATCGTCACGCCGGTCTCGGGATCGCCCTGCCGGATCGCCCAGTGGATCGGCATCGGACCACGATGGCGTGGCAGCAGGGAGGGGTGGATGTTCAGCACGCCGAGGCGCGGAACGCGCAGCGCCTCGGCCGACAGCTTCCACGGGAATCCGTTGCAGACCACCAGGTCCGGCCGATGACGGGCCAGTGCCCCGGCGAGGTCGGTGGCGCTGTGCGGGATCAGCAGATCCGGGCCCGGTGGCAGTTGCCCCAGGGCGCCGTCGGGCGCCGCTTCCGCCGCTGATGGCGCACACACGTAGGCGACGAGTTCATGGCCGGCGGCTGCGCACGGGGCGTGGAGCTCCGCGAGCCCCTCCGCTCCGTAGGACATGAGGGCGATCCGCAGGCGGTTTCGCACCGTGGCTCCTGGAGGCTCCGTGAACCGAATCGATCCGGGCGAGTCTACCGGCAGACGTCACGGAGGCCGGGAGGGCATTGTGGAACACCGGTGCGGGGGTGGCGGTGATCACCTTCGAGGGCGGGGCGGGGGTGAAAGCGCAGGTCGGGGGCTCGGGCGGGACGGCTGGGGGAGGGACCGGCGGTCGGGGCGCGGGCGGGCGAAGCTACCATGTGGGCAACACCCTCAGCTCGAAAGATGGACTTGTGACTGTCAACGACGACGTGTTCACGGACTGGAAGAACCGCGAGGAGATCGCGGAGTCGATGATCCCGATCATCGGGCGGCTGCACCGGGAGCGGGACGTCACCGTTCTGCTCCACAGCAGGTCCCTGGTGAACAAGTCGGTGGTCAGCATCCTCAAGACGCACCGCTTCGCCCGGCAGATAGCCGGCGAGGAGCTCTCGGTCACCGAGACGATGCCGTTCCTGGAGGCGCTCACCACCCTGGACCTCGGCCCCTCGCAGATCGACCTCGGCATGCTCGCCGCGACGTACAAGGCGGACGACCGGGGGCTGTCGGTGGCGGAGTTCACCGCCCAGGCCGTCTCCGGTGCCACCGGTGAGAACAAGCTGGAGCGCCGGTCCGGGCAGGACGTCGTGCTGTACGGGTTCGGCCGCATCGGGCGGCTGGTCGCCCGGCTGCTGGTCGAGAAGGCCTCGGGCAACGGCCTGCGGCTGAAGGCCATCGTCGTGCGCAACAGCGGTGGCGACGACCTGGTGAAGCGCGCCTCGCTGCTGCGGCGCGACTCGATCCACGGCCAGTTCCAGGGCACGATCACCGTCGACGAGGCGAACAACAAGATCATCGCCAACGGCAACGAGATCACGGTGATCTACTCCGACGACCCGACCAAGGTCGACTACACGGAGTACGGGATCAAGGACGCGATCCTGATCGACAACACCGGCCGCTGGCGCGACCGCGAGGGCCTGTCGAAGCACCTGCGCCCCGGCATCGCCAAGGTCGTGCTGACCGCCCCGGGCAAGGGCGACGTCCCGAACATCGTGCACGGCGTCAACCACGACACGATCAAGCCGGACGAGCAGATCCTGTCCTGCGCCTCCTGCACCACCAACGCCATCGTCCCGCCGCTGAAGGCGATGGAGGACGAGTACGGCGTGGTCCGCGGCCACGTGGAGACCGTCCACTCGTTCACCAACGACCAGAACCTGCTGGACAACTACCACAAGGCCGACCGCCGCGGCCGCTCGGCACCGCTGAACATGGTGATCACCGAGACCGGTGCCGCCTCGGCCGTCGCCAAGGCCCTGCCGGACCTCCAGGCGAAGATCACCGGCAGCTCGATCCGCGTCCCCGTGCCGGACGTCTCCATCGCGATCCTCAACCTCCAGCTGAAGCGGGAGACCAACCGCGAGGACGTCCTGGAGTACCTGCGGAACGTCTCGCTGACCTCGCCGCTGAAGCGCCAGATCGACTTCACCGACTCGCCGGACGCCGTCTCCAGCGACTTCATCGGCTCGCGCCACGCCTCGATCGTGGACGCCGGCGCGACCAAGGTCGAGGGCGACAACGCGATCCTCTACCTGTGGTACGACAACGAGTTCGGCTACTCGTGCCAGGTCATCCGGGTCGTCCAGTACGTCTCGGGCGTCGAGTACCCGACCTTCCCGGCCCCGGCGGTCTGATCCGCCGGTAGCGCCACGCCCGCGGGGCGGTGACCGACAGGTCGCCGCCCCGTCGGCGTACGCCCGACTTTGGCTCAGGTGTTCAGCGGTTGAGCATGCACAGGGCCCGGTGGTAGTCGATGTACTTGTCGTCGATCGGGTGGTCGGGGTGTCGGCGAAGTGGGCCCAGGGGCCGATCGTCGTGAGTCTCCCGCACCACACCCTCGGCGTCTATGTAGATCTCCAGACCGTCGAAAAGCACGTGGTGGTTCGCGCACAGGCACAGCAGGTTGTGCAGTTCGTCGGGGCCGAAGTGGGGCTTCCCGAGACCGTGGATGTGGGCTGCCTCGCTGTACGGTTTCCGCTTGTACTGCAACACGGTGTCGCAGACCTGGCACCTGAAGCCGTAGATCTCCTTCACACGGCTCACGATGGCGGAGTCCCGGACGGGGCGGGAGGAGGTGGTCTTCCGCCGTTGGGTGGCGCCGGCCGCCCGCTCAGGAGGAGCGGTCCTCATCGCGCGCTCGTCCTCCGAGGAGTCCGTGAGACCGTCCGCCGTGCTGTACCCGGCCATTCCCAGACGGTCGAACAGCGACTGCAGGTCGATGTCCTGGAGATAGTGGTTCCGAAGGAGCAGCATCGCCTCGAGTCGGGTGCCGGGCTCCCGCAGGAGCCCGGCGACCTCCGGGGACAGTCCAGCCTTCGGCTGGGTGTCGGTGAGTATCCTGACCGGAGGCATGGAGGTCACGTCCTCGTCGAGTCCGCGTACTTCCCAGAGGCCGCTGCCCTGTAGGTGCCAGAACGGGTACTCGGGCGTGACCTTGGAACCGGGCAGTCCGTACTCGGACAGCAGTGGCCCGACCTCAGGTTGGAACACGGACCAGGGCGCCAGCCGTGACGCACCTGCCGCGATACGGGCGATGGCCCAGAGCAGGGTGAGCGGTTGGTGTCGGCTCGGCTCCCCGACGGTGGTATCGCGATCGGTCCCGAGCTTTGCGAGTCGGGCAAGCAACTCCACCCGGGTCATCCGAGCAGTGCGGGGCGATGAAAGCGGCGCGTCCCGGCGAGGCGGCTGCGGGTGCCGATCGGCTGGAAGTTTGTGGGCGACGCGTGCATAGTCATCTGCCGATCGGAGAGTGAGCCCCCGCAAGGGGCGAGGAACCCGGAGATCGGCCAGGACATCCAGGGCCGGGACCGGTCGGGCGAATTCCACGAATTCGTCGAGTGCCATGATGTGGGACCAGGTCTTGCCGCCCTCATGGCTTCCCCAGACGGCACTGGCTATGGCCGGGCTGGTGACGAGGTGAATGACCTTCGCACGGGCGATGAAGCAGTTTCCCGTGTAGAAGAGGACATGGTCACCAACCCGGCGGTCGCGCAGGGCCCGGACCTTCTCGTTGTTGGATTGTGAGGTCGGCGTCGAACCCCACAGACGGGCGACCCCGCCCGGGTACAGGCCGGTGAGCACCTCGGCCTCGGAACCGACCGAGTTCTGTAGATAAGAGACTCGGACACCCGCTCGCATGGACTTGGCGAAATTCTGTGGCCCTCCATCTCTGGTGCCTCGAGGTTGGAGGATCAGCTGAGGCCTCTCGGAAGCATGGACCGTGTTCTCGACAGTCGGGTCGAGGAAGCCGGGTTGGGCAGCCGGGTGTGTTCCTGGGCGAGTCGGATCGGCAAGGCTCATGCCGAGAGAATAGTGGGAAGATCCGACAATAGCTTGTGAGTTGATCGACCAGAGAGAGTCACGCGATGGTGAAGTGCCGGACAGGCCAAGGAAAGGCGATGGGGATGGGTGGTCGGCGGGTGTTCGCCGCGGTGGCGGCGGCCGGGGTGCTGACGGGCGTGCTGGCGGGGTGCTCCTCCGGCGGGTCGACGAGCGCGGGCGGGACGGTCGCGTCGGCTCCGTCGGCGTCGGGCTCGGTGGCGACGACGGGTGGGGCGACGACGGGTGCCGAGGGTACGGGTGCCGCGGCCACGGCGGGGGCGTCCGCGCCCACCGCGCCGGCCGCGACGGGCACCGGAGCTCCCGCGCCGGCCCCGCCCGCAGCGGTGGAGGCGCCGCACGGGGACCTGGAGGCGGCGCTGCTGGACGACAAGGTGGTCGGCCAGGTGCTGCCGGACGCCAAGGCGATGGCCGGGTGGGAGGAGGAGAAGCGCAAGGTCGACACCGCCGACCACACCGTCACGTGCGCCGGAGCCGCCGCCGCCTCCTGCGCCGGCAAGCCGCTGAGCGGGTCGGTGCGCTTCTCCTCGGGCGACGTGGTCGTGCGCTTCCTGGTGGACACCCTGCCCAGCCGGGACGCGGCCGCGCAGCGGCTGAAGGAGAACTACGCCTCCTACGCCGCCGGGCCGTTCCGGAAGGTCGACACCCCGGCGCTGGGCAGCGAGAGCCAGGCCTTCCAGGGGATGCTGGCCGAGGGGGAGGGCGTCGGCATCGTGGTGCGCTCGGGCACCGTGGTGGCGAGCGTGACCAGCGAGGGCGGTCCGGTGGACATCGCCGCCACACGGAGGTTCGCGGTGATGCTGGTGAAGCGCATCGAACAGGCGCAGTCCGGGACGACGCCGGACGCCGGGCTCGGCGTGGGCTGAGCGCTCCCCTTCCCGCGTGGGAACGGCGCTGGGCTGGGCAAACGGATGTCAGTCGGCCGTGATATGTACCTATCTCGTGGCCGACGTTCGGTCATGCGACAGATGCCGATGACGTTCGAGGGGGCCACACATGCCGCTGTTCCGACGCCGCTCCGGCGAGGAGGGCGCGCAGGACCGCTCCGGGTGGCGCGGCCTCGGGTTCGGCCTCGGCCGGCGGGGCGCCGCGCCGGCCGCGCCGTCCGGTGGCGGTCAGCCGCGGCTCGACCCGTCGTACGGGGACGAGTCGGTGCGCCTGGCGCTTCGCCAGGCCGCCCACGGGGACTGGGCCGCGCTGCGCCCCGCCCTGGCCGCCGCCGAGGACCTGACCGTCCTCGTCGGCGCGGTGGCCGAGGTGCCCCGGGTCGAGCAGTGGACGGCCAGGGCGCTGGCCGACACCCCGGACGACACGCTGCTGCTGTTGCTCTCCGGTGCCCGGCACGTCGACTGGGGCTGGGAGGCCCGGACGGGCGCCCGGGCCAAGGACGTCACCGAGGAGCGGTGGAAGCTGTTCCACCGGCGGCTGGAGATCGCCGAGGAGCAGCTGCTGGAGGTCGCCGAGCGCGAGCCCTCCTGGCACGCCCCCTGGCGGTTCCTGCAGACCAGCGCCCTCGGGGCCTCGCTCGGCCGGGACGTCGCCACCGCCCGCTTCGAGGCCGCGGTGCGCCGGGCGCCCGGGAACACCGGCACGCACTGGGTCCAGCTCCAGCAGCTGAGCGCCAAGTGGGGCGGCTCGCACGAGGAGATGCACGCGTTCGCCCGCGCCACGATGCTCGCCGCCCCCGAGGGCAGCCGCCTCGGCGTCCTGGTCGCGGTCGCGCACCTGGAGCACTGGCTGGCCCTCCCGGACGGCGAGGACCACGCCTACCTGACCAGCCCCGCCGTGGTGTCCGGGCTCCAGGAGGCGGCCTTCCGGTCCGTCCTGCACCCGGCCTTCGAGCCGGTGCGCGGTTGGCAGGACGCCTTCAACACCTTCGCGATGGCCTTCTCCCTCGCCGACCAGCCCAAGACCGCGCGTCTGCTGTTCGACGCGCTGGACGGCTTCGTGACCAGGGCGCCTTGGCACTACCTGGCGGGCGATCCGGTCAAGGCCTTCCGCGCCCACCGCGACCGCTGCGCCTCGCCCTGGCGCTGAGCCGGCATCCGTCGATTCCGCCCACCACCGTCACCCACCCCACCACCACCGTCACCCACCCCGCGATCGAAAGAGCCTCCGGTGTCCCCTACCGACAACCCGACGAGTGCGCACACCTTCCAGGTGGACCTGCGCGGCCTGGTGGACCTGCTCTCCCACCACCTCTACTCCAGCCCCCGGGTCTACCTGCGCGAGCTGCTGCAGAACGCGGTGGACGCGATCTCCGCCCGCCGCGCCCTCGACCCCGGGGCGCCGGCCGCGATCACCGTGCGCGCCGACGACGAGCTGTCCGTCACCGACACCGGCATCGGCCTCACCGAGCAGGACGTCCACACCTTCCTCGCCACCATCGGCCGCAGCTCCAAGCGCGACGCCGACGGCCGGCTCGACGGCGCCGGGCTGGCCCGCGCCCGCGGCGACTTCATCGGCCAGTTCGGCATCGGCCTGCTCGCCTGCTTCGTGGTCGCCGACGAGATCGCCGTGCTCACCCGCTCCGCCGCCACCCCGGACGCCCCGGCGATCGAGTGGCGCGGCAGCTCCGACGGCAGCTACACCATCCGCACCCTGCCCGCCTCGGCCAAGCCGGAGCCGGGCACCACCGTCACCCTCACCCCGCGCGCCGACGCCGCCGAGTGGACCCGCCCCGGCCGGGTCCTCACCCTCGCCCGGGACTTCGGCAGCCTGCTGCGCCACGACGTGACCGTGGTCGACGCGAACGGCACCGAGCACCGGGTCAACCGCACCCCGCCGTGGGCCGAGCGGCACGCCTCCCCGCTCGCCAGGCGCGACGCCCTCACCGAGTACTGCCGCGCCGCCTTCGACTTCGCCCCGCTCGACACCATCGAGCTGGACCTGCCGCTGGTCGGCCTGCGCGGCGTCGCGTACGTCCTGCCCGACGCCGCGCCGCCCTCGCGCCGCAACGGCCACCGGGTGCACCTCAAGGGCATGCTGCTCTCCGACCAGGCCCACGAACTGCTGCCGGACTGGGCGTTCTTCGTCCGCTGCGTCGTCGACACCGACGGGCTGCGTCCCACCGCCTCCCGCGAGGGCCTGTACGCCGACGAGACGCTGGCCGCTGTCCGGGACGCGCTCGGCGCCCGGATTCGCGACTGGCTGACCGGCCTGTCCGCGAGCGACCCGGCGCTGCTGCACCGCTTCCTGTCCGTCCACCACCTTGCCGTCAAGGAACTCGCCCGCTACGACGACGAGTTGCTGCGGATGATGCTGCCCTGGCTGCCGTTCGAGACCACCGACGGCAACGTCACCCTGGACGAGTTCGCCCGCAGCCACCCGGTGGTGCTGGTGGCCCGTACCGTCGAGGAGTTCCGGCAGGTCGCCCCGATCGCCGGCGCGGCCGGGCTGGGCGTGGTCAACGGCGGCTACACCTACGACCGCGACCTGGTGCACCGGCTGCCCGAGATCCGCCCCGGCGTCTCGGTCTCCGACCTCGACCCGGGCACCGTCACCGCGCACCTGGACTCCGTCGACCCGGCCGCCGAGCTGGCCGCCAACGCCTTCCTGGCGATCGCCCGCGAGGTGGTCGGCCGGTTCGACTGCGACGTCGCGCTGCGCAGCTTCCACCCGACCAGCGCGCCCGCCCTGCTGCTCGACAACCGGGAGGCCCGGCACGAGCGCACCCGGGCCCAGCTCGCCGACGAGGCCGACGGGCTGTGGGCGGACATCCTTGGCTCGCTGCGCGCCGAGGTGCCCCGCGCCCAGCTGGTGCTCAACCACCTCAACCCGCTGGTGCGCCGCGCCGCCACCGTCGCCAGCCGCGAGCTGGCCGTCACCGCCGTCGAGGCGCTGTACGGGCAGGCCGTGCTGATGACCCGCCGCCCGCTCAAGGCCAGCGAGTCCGTCCTGCTCAACCGCTCCTTCATCAGCCTGCTCGACCACGCCATGCTCGGTCACGAGACGGCCGGCGGCACCGGTTCCCCCGGCGGCACCGGCACCGGTTCCCCGGGCGGCACCGGGACCGGCTCCGCCGAGGGCGACGGCACCGGCGGGAAGGAGGCGTGATGCTGGACACCCCCGACGCGGTGATGGCCGCGCTGCGCGACAACGACGCCCGCCTGTACGGCCGGACCAGGACCGTCACCGCCGAGGAACTCGTCGACGCCGCCGAACAGTTCGATGACACCGGGGTCCGCTCGATGGCCCTGCTGGAGCTGATGGAGGCCTACGAGTACGACGGCGAGCGCGGCAAGAGCCCGGTCGTCTTCGCCCGCGTCCTCAAGCTCTGGGACACCGACCCGGACGGCTTCGGCGACTGGGCCCGGCAGCAGGTGCTCTGGCGCTTCAAGTGGGTCGCCGACGCGCTCAAGGACACCCCGGACGTCCCGCTCGCGGCGATCCGGCGCTGGCACACCGAGCTGCGCGACCGCTACCGCGCGGCCGGCCACGACCTCCAGCCGTACTACGCCCAGCGCTACCACCTGGCCGCGCACACCGGCCTCGACGCGCAGGACGCCTACGAGCTGTGGGCGGCCCGCCCGCGCTCCGAGCTGAGCGACTGCCACGCCTGCGAGACCCGCGCCCGCGCCCGGCACTTCCTCGCCGCCGGGGACGACGCCCGGGCGCTGGAGACGCTCGCCCCGGTGCTGGACGGCCGCAGCGGCTGCGAGCAGGAGCCCTACCTCAGCCAGGCCACCGCGCTGCTCGCGCAGCTGCGCCAGGGCCGGCTGGACGAGGCCCGCTCCGGCCACCTCGCCGGCTACCGCTACGCCCGGGGCAAGGCCTCGATGCTGCACGCCGTCGGCCTGCACATCGAGTTCTGCGCGCTCTCCGGCAACGAGCCGCGCGGCCTGGAGCTGCTCGCCGAGAACCGCGACCTGTTCGCGGTCACCGGCGAGCCCGCCGCCCGGCTGGACTTCCTGACCGGCGTCGAGGTGCTGGCCGGCCGGCTCGCCCGGGGCGGCCACGGCGCGCTCGCGGTCAGCGGCCCGGCCGGCGGCACCTGGACGGTGGACACCCTGCTCGCCCATCTGCGCACCGAGGCCGACGCGCTGGCCGCCCGGTTCGACGCCCGCAACGGCACCGCGGCGGTCGGCGCCGCCCGGCGCGCCCGGCTGGCCGTCGAGCCGCCGCTGGCCGAGCCGCTGGCGCTGGGGGTGCGGGCCGCCGCCGCGCCCGGGCTGTCCGCCGCCCCGGCCGCCGCGCCCGCGCCGCGCCGGGCGGTCGAGCCGGAGCCGGAGGACTTCACCGCCCTGGTGCTCCGGGCCCGCGAGCTGGAGCTGCTCGGCCACCCGGACTCCGACCGGCTGTGGAAGCGGGTCGCCGAGCGCGTGGGGACGGCCGGCTTCGTCCACCCGCGGAGCGCCGAGCTGGGCGGCCCCGAGCGGCTGAGGGCCGAACTCGCCGAGCAGCGCGCCCACGAGGCGCTGCAGCGTGACGCGTACGCCGAGGGCAAGGCCGGGCTGCTGGCAGCCGCCGAGTTGTTCGAGGAGGCGGGGCTGGCCGGGCCGGCGCTGATGGTCCGCACCCGGGCGCTGATCGCGGACCTGGACGAGCACGACGGGCCCCCGGGGAGCGACAGCGGCGAGGGCGGCGAGGGCGGCGAGGGCGGCGCCCGGCGGGCCGACTGGGCGGCGCTCGACGCGGCGCTGGCCCGGGCCGAGGAACTGCGCGCCGCCGGCGAACTGGCCGACGACGACTACCTGATCGTGCTCCAGACCCGCTCCTACGCCGCCCACCACGACCTGTCCGAGGCGCTGCCCGAGCCCGCCGACGAGGTGTCCGGGCGCTTCGAGGCGGTGGTCGGGGCCTATCGGCGGGCCGCCGTGCGGCTCGGTTCCGAGCGCCGCGCCGCGACGTCCCGGCAGTACACCGCCGACGTCGCCGCCCGGCAGGGCCGGCTGGCCGAGGCGGAGACCGAGCTGCGCGAGGTGCTGGCCCAGCTGGACGCCGCCGAGCTGCCCTGGCACACCCCGCGGGTGCTCGGCCTGCTCGGCCAGGTGCTGTTGCAGGGCGACGAGCCGGGCGAGGCGGTGGAGGTGTTCCACCGGGCGCTGGCCGAGGCCGTGCGCTGGGGCGACGACTCCTACCCGTACGCGCCGACGTACATGATGCTCGGCCACTCCTGCCTGCGGTCGGGAGACCTCGGCGGGGCGGTCCGGGCACTGTCGGAGGCGGCCGCGCGCTACGACCGCAAGGGTGCCGAGGCGGTCGAGGAGGCCGCCCAGGTGCGTCTGCAACTGGCCGACGTGCTGCGCGACACCGGCCGGGCGGCGGACGCGGTGGCCGTGCTTGAGTCGGTGCTGGGGGACGCGTCGGCGGCCCGGCTGGACGTCCGGATGCTCGCCCAGACCCGGCTGGACCTGGCCCGGGGCCTGGGCGAGCTGGAGGAGTACCGGGACGCCGCCGAGGAGTACCTGCGGCTGGCCGACCTGGTGGCCGGCTGGGAGGATCAGGAGACCCA
This sequence comes from Kitasatospora sp. NPDC056783, assembly GCF_042789895.1. Lineage (NCBI taxonomy): Bacteria > Bacillati > Actinomycetota > Actinomycetes > Kitasatosporales > Streptomycetaceae > Kitasatospora > Kitasatospora sp. NPDC056783. Next base: position 27,686 of record NZ_JBHUAF010000007.1, on the reverse strand, counting down.
CACCATGGTCGCCTGCGAGGCAGCCCTGGCGCTGGCCCAGGCGGACCGCTGGGACGCCGCCGAGGCGGCGCTGGCCCGGGCCCGCGAGGCGCACGGCCGGGCCCCGCAGGTCAATCAACTGGCCGCCACCCTACGGGAGTTCGCCAGGCTGACGATGCGGGAGCGGGGCGCCGAGGGACTGGCCGCCGCGCTGGCCCTGCTGGCCGAGGCGGACGCGGTCGGCGAGGCCGCCGAGCAGCGCGGCGAGGAGTACGACTCCTGGTACCTGCGGGGTGGTTCGCGCTACGAGCGGGCGCGCTCGCTGGCCGTCGCCGAGCGGTACGAGGAGGCGCTGGCCGAGGTCGAGCGGGCGATCCCGGAGTACGAGGCGGGCGGCGAGCGGGCCGAGTCGCCGCGGGCGGAGTGCGTCCGGCTGGCCGCGCTGATCGAGGGCAGCGACCTCGGCCGCGCCGAGGCGGCGGTGGCCCGGCTGACGGCCGGCATCGCGCGCTGCGAGGCGGTCGGGCTGCCGGAGGCGGCGGAGGCGCTGGCGGAGCTGCGGGAGCGGTTCGGCGGCGAGTGACGCGGGTGCCGGAAGGGGCCCGGGGCCACGCGACCCCGAGCCCCTTCCGGGCCGGTCGGGCCGGTCGGTACGGTCGGGCCGTCAGCAGGGGCCGTCGTCGGCCCAGACACCCCACTGGCCGCCGGCGCTCGGCACCTCGTTCAGCGTCCACCACTTGGCGTGGTAGTTGCGCAGGTTGTACGAGACCTTGGCGCCCGCGTTGTACGTGGTGCTCGCGCTCCAGGGCAGGCCGAGGCAGCCGTTCGTGGTGGTCGGAGCGGGAGAGGTCGGCGGCGGGGTGCTGGGCGGCGGGGTGCTGGGCGGGGTCGCCCCGGCGAACCGCACCGTGTACTTGGTGAAGTCCCAGTCGTTCTGCGCCACGCTGGAGCAGGAGCCGGACAGCCCCGGGTCGACGTTGCCCACGCACTGGCGGTCCCGGTTGACCGACCAGTAGGTGTACCGGGCCAGGCCGTGCGCGGTGGCGAAGTCCAGCACCGTCTGGAAGTCCGCCTGGTGGAAGTACTCGGCGGCGTCGGTGCGGCCGTTCATCATCGAGATGCCCTCGTGGGCGTACGCGGTGGCCTCGTTCCAGCCGAAGGTGGTCTGCAGGATCTGGTTGAACTTCGTCAGCGCGTCGGTCTGCGCCGCCGCGCCGTTGAAGCCGCCGTCGAACGGCATGATCGAGAAGTTGTCCGGGGTGAAGCCCTGGGACTTGGCCTCGTTCAGCATCTGGGTGCCGAACCAGCCGGTTCCGGCGTTGGTGCCGGCGGTGGTGACCGAGACGTACAGGCCGGGGTTGTTCTGCTGGAGGATCTTCGCCGCGCCGATCTCGTTGTGGATGGCGGCGGTGTTCTCGTACTCGGGCTCCTCCAGGTCGAAGTCGACCGCCTTGAGGCCGTACTTGGTGATCACCTTCTGGTAGCCGGCGGCGGTCGCCTCGGGGGTTCCGCAGACCTGGCCCAGCTTGGTGCCGTTGTACCCGCCGACCGACACCGAGACGTCCCCGCCCTTGCCGCGGATGGTCTGGATGACGCCCGGCATGGTGGTGTCGGTGTCGATCGAGGAGGTGCCGCCCCAGGCGGGCGAACAGCTGTTGCCCTGGGCCAGGATGAACGCCAGCTGGAAGGCCTTCTGGCCGGTGGCGTCCATGACGGCGGCGGCGTCCGGCGGGCTGTTGTCCTCGGGCATCAGGTACGGCGCCGAGGCGTACCAGTTGCTGCCGAGCCCTCCGGCGGCGGTCCTGTCGGCGGTGTCGGCGGCGGCGGAGCCGGTGCCGGCCAGGGCGGCGCCGCCGCCGGCCACCAGGCCGAGCACGGCCGTCACGGCGAGCGCGGCGCGGCGGGGGCGGTGTCGGCGTGGTTGCGGCGAAGTGGGGTGCGGTGGACGTGCGCGTTCCATCGGAGGCCTTTCCAGGAAACGGCGGTGGGGGAAGTGCCCGTTCGCGCCGGAGGTGGGGGTGGCGCGGCGGCAGGCCGAACTGCCCTGGGGCGGTGGGTGGTTGCCGCAGGCTCTCACTGGTATAGACCTGTCGTCGAGCGCGGGTCAAGACCCGGCCCGCCCCTCGCTCGGCCCCGGGCCCGGCCGTGTGGCTCCGAGCTCAGCCGCGCGGCTCCGACGGCTCCGTGCGCACCGCGGCTCCCGCGGTGACGCCCGCCCCGACCCCCACCAGCAGTCCGCTGACCGCCGGGGACCACGGACGGCCGGTCGGGCCGGTCAGCGACAGCGTCCGGTGGACGGCGGGCCGGATCGGGACCAGGACGCAGTCGGCCGGCAGCATGGTCAGCGCCAGCGCCGGCATCATCGTGACCCCGACGCCCGCGTGCACCATGCCGATCAGGGTGTTCAGGTCGCGGATGCGGTGCCGGGGCGTGAACCGGGCGCCGGCCCGCCGGTAGGCCTCGCGGACGTGGCGCTCGCAGCCGCCCTCCGAGAGGAGGAAGTCGTCGTCCTCCAACTCCGCCACGTGGACGGACGGCCGGCCTGCCAGCGGATGGTCGCGGCGCAGCAGCGCGTGCATCGAGTCGCTGCCGAGCGCGACCGCCCCGGGCGGCAGCGGCCCGGCGTCCACCAGGACGGCGGCGTCCACCGTGCCCGCCTCCAGCCAGGCCGGCAGTTCGTCGTCCTCGCCCTCGAAGACCCGGACGGTCACCTGCGGGTGGGCCGCCTGCCACTCCCTCAGCAGCCCGGGCAGCAGCGCCTGGCAGACGGTGGTCGGCGCCGCCAGCCGTACGGTGCCGGTCAGGCCGCCGCGGTGCCGGGTGGCGATGGCGCGGACGGCGGTGGCCGAGGCGACGGCCGTCCGGGCGTGCGGCAGCACCTGCTCGCCCAGCGGGGTGGGGCGGCACGGGCTGGCGCGTCGTAGCACCGGCGCGCCGAGGGCGCGCTCCAGCGCGGCGACGGCGTGCGAGACCGCCGACTGGCTGATGCCCAGTTCGTCGGCGGCGGCGCCGAAGCCGCCGGTGTCGGCGACCGCGACCAGCGCGCGGAACTGGGCCAGATTGACGTCCGAGGTCATGAGGGTTCCTCATCACTGGTGCGATGCCACTTGTTGGACTCATGCTGTGCCGATGCGCCACGCTCTGTCCAGAAAGCGCTGTCCAGAAAGCGCTGTCCGGACGGCACTGTCCAGGAGACGCGACGGAAGTACGGAGGTGGTCGGGGTGCGGCGCTGGTTGCCGGGTTTCGTGGCACTGTCGGCGATCTGGGGCGCCAGCTTCGCCCTGATCAAGGTGGCGGTCGAGGCGGGGATGCCGCCGCTGTGGGTGGCGCTGTGGCGCTGCCTGCTCGGCGCCGCCGCGCTGTGGGCGGTGCTGCTGGTGCGCGGCGAGCCGGTCCCGCGCGACCGGGCGCTGTGGGGGCACTCGGCGGTGGTCGCGGTGCTGCTCAACAGCGTGCCGTTCACCCTGTTCTCGTTCGGCGAGACCAGGGTCAGCTCGGTGCTCGCCGGGGTGATGAACGCGACCACCCCGCTGTTCACCCTGCTGTTCGCGGTGCTGACCGTCCGCGAGGAGCGCCGCCCGGGCGCCCGCCGGCTGGCCGGCCTCGGCCTCGGCTTCGTCGGCGTGCTCGTCGTGCTCGGGGTCTGGCACGGCCTCGGGACCGGGGCGGCCACCGGAGCGCTGGCCTGTCTGGCCGCGGCCTGCTGCTACGGCGCGGGCTTCGCCTACCTGCGCCGCTTCCTGGCCGGTCGCCCGGAGTCGGTGACCACCCTCTCGGTGCTCCAGATCACCTGTGCCTCGGCGGAGCTGGTGCTGGTCGCGCCGCTCGCCGCAGGCCTGCCGCGCTGGCCCGGCGCCGGTGCGGCCGTCGCCCTGCTGACCCTCGGCGCGCTGGGCACCGGGGTGGCCTACCTGCTCAACCTGGGGCTGGTGCGTGGCGCCGGGACGACGGTGGCCTCCGCCGTCACCTATGTGATCCCGCTGTGGTCGACGGCCTTCGGCGCGGCCTTCCTCGCCGAGCCGGTCGGCTGGAACGCCCTGGCCGGCGGCGCGCTGGTGATCGCCGCCGTCGCGCTGACCCGGCCGCGCCCGGCTCCCGCACGGGCCCCGAAGGAGCGTCGGCCGGTCGGTTAGGGTTGCCAGGGTGAGCGAGGGGGAACAGCGGTCCGGGGCCGTACGCGAGGCACTGCGGGCGGCTCCGCTGCGTTTCCCGTTCACCCGTTGGGTGCCGCGCTGTTGGGCGCACCTGCTCGGCGGCGCGCTGCTCGGGCCGCTGCTGCTGGTCGTCGTCGCGGTGCTGCTGGTGCTCGGCCTGGGCCTGTCGGTGGCCGGCGTCGGGCTGCCGGTGCTGCTCGCGCTGACGCTCCTGGGCATCCCGGCCGCCGCCCTGGCCCGGTGGCGGCTGCGCCTGGTCGAACCGCTCCCGCTGCCCGACCCGCACCGCCGCCTGCCCGGAGCGGGCCGCCGCGCCCGGATCCGCACCCGGCTGCGCGAACGGGCCACCTGGCGCGAACTCGCCCACACCGTGCTCGCCTCGACCGTCCTGGCCGCCGCCTCGCTCGGCTTCACCGCCCTGCTGGCCTGCTCCGTCCTGTACACGCTCTCCCCGCTGGTGGTCCGGGCGCTCGCCCCGGAGACCGTGATGCTGGTTCCCGGGCACGCCGTCCCCGGGCCGCTCGCCGCCCTGCCGTTCAGCGCCGCCGGGCTGGTGGGCCTGCTGCTCTGCGCGTACGCCGGGGCGCTGCTGGTCTCCGCCGAGGTCGCGCTGGCCCGCTTCCTGCTCGCGCCCCGGGAGGACGACCTCGGCCGCCGGGTGGTCGAACTCACCCGCTCCCGGGCCCGGCTGGCCGACGCCTTCGAGGCCGAGCGGCGCCGGATCGAGCGCGACCTGCACGACGGGGCGCAGCAACAGCTCGTCGCGCTCAGCATGACCCTCGGGCTCGCCGAGTACGAGCTGCGCGACCAGGAGGGCCGGGCGGCCGAACTCGTCACCCGGGCGCGCGGCGAGGCCCGGCAGGCCCTGGAGCAACTGCGGGACCTGGTGCGCGGCATCCATCCGCAGGTGCTCACCGACCACGGGCTCGCCGCCGCCGTCGCCGAGGTCGCGCTGCGTCACCCGATCCCGGTGGCCACCGACATCGTCCTCCCGGAGCGGCTGCCCGCCCTCGTCGAGGCCACCGCCTACTTCACCGTCACCGAGGCGCTCACCAACGCCGCCAAGCACAGCGGAGCCGGCGCGATCACCGTCCACGGGCGGGTCGCGGGCGGCCGGCTGGTCGTCCGGGTGACGGACGACGGGCGCGGCGGGGCGGACCCGGCCGCCGGGGCCGGACTGGCGGGACTCGCCGACCGGGTGGCACTGCTGAGAGGACGGCTGATGGTGACGAGCCCGACGGGCGGCCCGACGACGCTGCGGCTGGAGGTCCCGTGCTGAGGGTGGTGATCGCCGAGGACGCGGTGCTGCTGCGCGCCGGACTGGTCGAACTCCTCGCCCTGGGCGGCCACTCGGTGGCCGCCGCGGTCGGCGACGCCGCGGCGCTGGCCGCGGCCGTCGACGCCGACCGGCCGGACATCGTCGTCACCGATGTCCGGATGCCCCCCGACCACACCGACGAGGGCCTGCGCGCGGCCCTCGACCTGCGCGAGCGCCACCCGGGCCTGCCCGTCCTGGTGCTCTCCCAGTACGTGGCCACCCCGTACGCGGCCCGGCTGCTCGCCGCCGCCGGTGCCCAACCGGCCGGTCTGGGCTACCTGTTGAAGGACCGGGTCGGTGACGTCGCGGACTTCCTGGACGCGCTGCGGCGGGTCGCCGACGGGGAGACGGTGATCGACCCCGAGGTGGTCCGGGTACTGCTGCGCGGCCAGTCGGCCGACCGCCCGCTGGCCCGGCTGACCCCGCGCGAGCGCGAGGTACTGGCGCTGATCGCGGAGGGCCTCAACAACCAGGCGGTGGCGGGGCGGTTGAGCATCACCGAGGCCTCGGTGGTGAAGCACTGCGGGAACATCTTCATGAAGCTGGACCTGGACCCGACGGAGGGCAACCGGCGGGTGCTCGCGGTGCTGGCCCACCTGCGCGGGGACGGCTGAGCGGCACATCACCCACTTGTCACGGTGGCCGCGGTGCCGGAACGATGGCGTCATGGCACGGACACGGGAACCGCAGAGCGCGATCGTCAACCGCATGCTCAAGGGCGAGGCGACCAAGGAGGACACCACCGCGGCCCAGACCAACTTCCTGCTGTGGCTGCGTCAGGAATGGTCCGGGGACGGGGACCTGGCGCTGGCCACCTGCGAGAAGACGCTGACGGAGGCCGGGGGCGAGGAGTGGAGGTCGGTCCCGGAGCGCGATCTGTCCGCCCACGTCTGGCTGTTCAGCTTCTCCTGCCCGAGCCGCGAGGACCTGCCGGGCCAGGCCCGGAACTGGGTGGCGGCGGTCGGCGCCAACGGCGGGCCGGCCGCGATCGCCCGGCTGGTCAGGCACCTGCGGGGGCAGCGGGAGTGAGGGGCGCGTCCGGACCGGGCAGCGGCACCCGCGGGTCGAGCAGCTCGGTGAGCCGCCGCGCCGAGGCCTCCCAGGTCCAGTGCTCCTCGGCCCAGCGCCGTCCCGCCGCCCCCATCCGGGCGCGCTCGGCGGGCGGGGCGAGCAGGATCCGGGTCAGCGCGGCGGCCACCTCGGCCGGGGCGCGGCCGTCGACGACCGTGCCGGTGACGCCGTCGAGGACGGTGTCCGGGGCGCCGCCGGAGCGGCCGGTCACCACCGGCAGCCCGGCCGCGGCCGCCTCCAGGTAGACGATGCCGAGGCCCTCGGCCTCCAGGCCCAGCCGACGGGTGCGGCAGGGCATCGCGAAGACGTCCGCCGAGGCGTAGTGGGCGGCCGTCGCAGCGTGGTCGAGGCCGCCGGTGAACACCACGCCGCCCGGCTCGGTGAGCCGCAGGGCCAGACCCCGCAGCCGGTCCTCGTCCGGGCCCCGGCCGACCAGCACCAGGGTGGCCCCCGGCACGGCCCGGCGGATCGCGGGCAGGGCGCGGATCAGCGCGTCCTGGCCCTTGCGCGGGACCAGCCGGGCCACGCAGAGGATCACCGGCGGGCCGTCCGGGCTCCGCCGGCCGGCCGGCCGGAACACCGAGGCGTCGACGCCGGGCACCAGTCGCGCCAGCCGGGCGTCCGGCCCGAGCGCCGGGGCGATCCGGGCGCGGGTGTAGCCGCCGAGGTAGGTGACCACGTCCGTACCGCGGCCGATCCGGCGCAGCAGGCCGCGGGCGCCCGGGGTGCGGGCCCACCAGATCTCGTGGCCGTGGGTGGTGGCGACGGTGCGGCGGATGCCGGGAGCCAGCCGCCGCAGCCCCGGAGCCATCGCGGCGAGCGGCGCGGCGGCGCCGAACCAGACCCGGTCGCAGCCGTGGGCGCGGGCGATCTCGGCGGCCCGGCGGGTGACCCGCGGCGTGGGCAGCAGGGTGCGGGCACGGTCGCGGATCACCGGGTAGGGGAGAGCGGCGTCATGCGGCCGCGCGCCGGGCTCGGCCGAGGTGTAGACCACGACGTCGTGGCCGGGGAGGCGGTCGGCCATGGCCCGGACGAAGGTTTCGATGCCGCCCTGGCGGGGCGGGAAGTCGTTGGTGACGACGAGGGTGGTGCCCATGGCAGGCCCTTCGGATCGGAGAGCGGGGAGGAGGAAGAGGAGAGCGGGGAGGAGGAAGCGGAGAGCGGAGGGCGGGAGACGGGGAGCGGAGAGGCGGAGGAACGGGGGAGGAGGACGAGGACGAGCGGCAGCGCGAGGTAGCCGAACCGCCCGGCGGGCGCGAGCAGGAAGGCCGCCGACAGCCCCAGGGCCAGCCGGTGCGCGGCGGCCGTCGCGGTGCGGGGCGGGTGGGTGACCAGCGAGGCCCCGACGGCGAGTCCGGCGAGCAGCAGCAGACCGACGGCGGCGTACCAGCCGGGCGGGCCGAGGTCGGCGAGCAGCCGCCCGGGCAGCGGGCTGGCGGCCGGGGTGGACAGCCGGCCGCGACCGGTCGGGAAGGCGAACACCTGCTCCACCAGTGGCCCCGGCGCGCGCAGCGCCACCGGCAGCACCGCCAACGCCGTCACCCCCACCGCGAGGGCCGTCCCGCGCAGGGCCGCGCGCCGTCCGGCGGTGGCCGCCAGCAGGGCCGCCACGACGGCGAGCACGGGCCAGGCCGTCCACTTCATCGAGCAGGCCGCCGCGAGGGCCAACCCGGCCGCCACCGGCCGTCGTTCGGCGGCGCGGACCAGGGCGAGCCAGCAGAGACCGCTGAGCGGCAGGTCGACCCCGCTGACGCACAGCGGCAGCGCGACCAGCGGCGATGCGGTGAGCGCGGCCACCCCGAGGCGGCGCCCGGCGGGCACCGTCCGCAGCACACAGACGAGGAACACCGCCGCGCACCACAGCCGGGCGTCGCCCAGCGGCCGACCGACCGGGGAGGCGTCGCCCAGCAGGGCCCGGGGCAGGCCCAGCAGGGCCATCCCGGGGAGGTACGGGGTGTACTCCACGACGGAGCCCGGGTCGGCCAGGTACGGCGTCCCGGTGTGCAGCAGCAGCGACCCGGCCCGCTCGATCACCCCGACCTCGCTCTGCCCCCGCCCGTCCAGGACCAGGACGCCCAGCGGCACCAGCACCGCCCCGACGGCCGCGATCCCCACCGACAGCTCACGTCCGCGCCGCCGCGCCAGTACCGCGGCGAGCGCCGCGAGCAGGTACCCGCCGGCCGCCCAGGCCCCCCAACTCCGGTGCGGCCCCAGCCCGGACAGCACCGGGAACGCCCCCGCCCACCCCGCCGCGACCAGCCATCCGCCGGCCCACCACCACGCCCGTTTCGTCACCCCTTCATTGCATCGGCGCAGCTCGGCGGGGTCATCACGGCCAGGTCGAGTCCGGTGGTCGGGTTTCCCCTACCACCGGGCGCGCCCCGGGTGGGGTTTCGAGGCCGGCGGGGGCGGCCGGGGTTCGTTCCGCCGGACCTGGGGCCGCCTCCCACCCGCACTGACGTTCGGTGGCCAATGGATTACTGATCGTCCGTAACCGCCCGCTATCCTCGCCGTGTGCGGAGGTCGTGGGGTGCGGCGGTGGAGCGGGCGCAGGACCGGTTGGCGGCGGGGCCGCGGCTGCGGGCGGTCGGGCCGGGTGAGGAACGGCGCTTCGCGCTCTGGGACTTGGCGTCCCTGCTGGAGGGCGAGCTGGGTGAGCTGGTGGACCCGGACGAGCTCGCGCCGGAGGCGGAGCGGGGGTGGCGGGAGCGCCTGGGGGAGAGCGGGCGGGAGTGGCCGGGCGGGGAGCTGTACCGGCGCCGCTACTGGATCCAGGACGAGGCCGGCGTGGTCGTGGGCACCGTCGCCGTGGACAACTGGACCAAGGGTCCGAGCCAACTCGCCGTCTCCTCCCTCTACGTGACCCCGCCCGCGCGCGGCCGGGGCCTGGCCGCCGCCGCGCTGGACGCGGTGTACGAGGCGGCCACCGCCGAGGGCCTGCCCGGCTTCCGGCTGGAGGCGCACTGGACCTGGCAGCCGGCCGTCCGCTACTACCTGCGCCGGGGCCTGTGGGTGGTGGGCTGGAAGCACGCGCTGTCCTTCGCCCGGATGCCCCAACTCCCGCCGCACCGGGTGCGGGAGGAGGACGGGCGGCTGCTCCTGCTGGTCGCGGACCGGTCGCGCGGCTGGGTGCCGATACTGGCCGCCGGGCAGGAGGGCCGCTGGCTGCGGCTGGACGAGACGGCGGACTACCGGGGCTGCGACGGCTGGGTGCACGAGTACGCCCGCTCCACGCTGGCCCTGTGCCTGGCGCTGGCCGGGCGGCCGCTGGTGCGCGGCCCGCAGTGGTGGGCGGAGGCGTGGCGCTGGTCGGACGCCGGGGAGCCGGAGGGGCTGGCCCACCGGATCGAGGAGTTCGAGCGGGCCGCCGGGAAGGCGGGCCGGCCGTTCGTGAGCCCGTACCGCCCGGTGGTGCGGCCGGAGTCCGGGGCGGTTCCCTCCCCGCAGCCGGAGCCCGGGGCCGGCCCTTCCCCGCGGCCGGAGCCCGGGGTGCTTCCCTCCTCGCAGTCGCCCGCGCGGCCGTCCCGGCAGCTGGCAGACTCGGGGGATGGCTGAGATCGAGATCGACGGCGTCCCCGCCGACCCGGCGCGACTGGCCGCGCTGGGACTGCTCAACTACGGGCACTTCACCACCCTGCGCGCCGAGGCGGGCCGGGTGCGCGGCCTGTCGCTGCACCTGGACCGGCTGGTCCGGGACTGCCGGGTGCTGTTCGGCGCCGAGTTGGACCGGGAGGCGGTGCGCGAGCGGATCGCCGCGGTGCTGCCCGCCGACGGCACGCCGATGACCGTCCGGGTCACCGTGTACGACCCGGCGCTCGGCCTGGAGCGCCCCGCCGCCCCGGCCGCGCCCGCCCTGCTGGTGACCACCCGTCCGGCCGCCGCCGCCGTGCCCGCCCCGCTGCGGGTCCGCACCACGGCGTACCGGCGGGAGCTGCCGCAGGTGAAGCACGTCGGCCTGTTCGGTCTGGTCCATCACCGCCGGCAGGCCCAACTCGACGGCTACGACGACGTGTTGCTGGTCGACGAGGAGGGCCTGGTGGTCGAGGGCGCGACCTGGAACGTGGGCTTCCTGGCCGAGGGCAAACTGGTCTGGCCGCAGGGCCCGAGCCTGCCCGGCGTCACCGAGGCGCTGCTGTCCGGCGCGTACCGGGGGCCGCAGTCGCGCGAGCCGCTGCCCGCCGCCGGGCTGGACCGCTTCACCGCGGCCTTCGCGGTGAACGCGGGCGTCGGGGTGCGCCCGCTGGCGGCCGTGGACGGCACCGCCTTCGACCCCGCCCACCCGGTGCTGGCCGAGCTGCGAGCCGTCTACCTGGGGGTTCCCGCAGAACCGGTGGGGGGATAGCCCCACCCCCGGTCCGCCGGTGGCCCACATGGTCGCCGCCGCCCGTCCTTCCTAGGTTGGAACGCGTTGACGACGAGCGACGCAGCACCGAAGGAAGGCCCACCCATGGCACGCCGCCAAGACCGCCGCAGGACCGAGCAGCACGGCACCGACCCGTACGGCACCGACCCGTACGGATCGGCGTCGTACGGGTCCGTGCCGTACGGATCGGCGGCGCGGACGGCCCCCGCGATCGAACTGCGCGGGGTGTGCCGTGACTACGGGCGCGGCGAGGCGCGGGTGCGGGCGCTGCGCGGGCTCGACCTGGCGCTCGCCCACGGCAGCTTCACCGCGGTGATGGGCCCCTCCGGCTCCGGCAAGTCCACCTTCCTCCAGTGCGCGGCGGGCCTGGACCGCCCGGACTCGGGGCAGGTCCGGCTCGGCGGCGAGGACATCACCGCGCTGAGCGAGAACCGGCTCACCGAGCTGCGCCGCAGCCGGATCGGCTTCGTCTTCCAGTCCTTCAACCTGCTGCCCTCGCTGTCCGTCGAGCAGAACGTCCTGCTGCCGCAGCGCCTCGCCGGGGAGCGCCAGGACCGCTCCCGGGCGCGGGAGTTGCTGGAGCGGGTGGGCCTCGGCGAGCACGCCCGGAGGCGGCCCGGCCAGCTCTCCGGCGGCCAGCAGCAGCGGGTGGCGATCGCCCGCGCGCTGATCACCCGCCCGGACGTGCTGTTCGCGGACGAGCCGACCGGCGCGCTGGACACCCGGACCGCGCACGAGGTGCTGACCCTGCTGCGGCAGGCGGTGGACTCGCTCGGCGCGACCGTGGTGATGGTGACCCACGACCCGGTGGCGGCCTCCTTCGCCGACCGGGTGCTGTTCCTGGCCGGCGGTGCCCTCGTGGACGACCTGCCGCACCCGAGCCCGCAGGCCGTCGCGGACCGGATGGTCGCGCTGACCGTCCGCCCGGTGGGAGTGGCGGCATGACGAACGGACTCGCGCGCTCCTCGGTGCGCTTCCGGCCCGCGTCCTTCGTGGGCACCCTGGTCGCCCTGCTGCTGGGCGCCGCCGTGGTGGTGGCCTGCGGCACGCTGTTGCAGACCGGCCTGACCGCGAGCCTGGCGGCCGACCGCTACGCGGCCGCCCCGGTGGTGGTCGCGGCCGAGCAGTCGGTGAAGATCCACCGGAAGGTCGGTGAGGACACCGAGACCGTCGAGCAGGCCACCCCGGAGCGGGCTCGCACCGATGCCGCGCTGGTCGGCCGGATCGCCGCGCTGCCCGGGGTCGCGGCGGCCCGCCCGGACACCGCCTTCCCGCTGCCCGCCACCGGCCGGGCCCCGGCGCTGACCGGCCGCGGCTTCGGCGCGCTCGGCATCGCCGGGCCGGCCGACACCTTGGTCGAGGGCCGCGCGCCCGGCGCGAACGAGGTGGTGCTGGACGCCGACACGGCGCGCGCCGCCCACCTCGCGCCCGGCGCGAGCCTCACGCTCACCGCGCCCGGCGGCACCGCGAGCTACCGGGTCTCCGGCCTGGCCGCCGCCCAGCAGGCCGGCCCCACCGCCTGGTTCGCCGACGCCACCGCCGACCGCCTCGCCGGCCACCCCGGCCGGATCGACGCCATCGCCGTGCAGCCCCGCGAGGGCGTGCCCACCGCCGCGCTCGCCGCCCAGGTCCGCCAGGCCGTCGGTGGCACGGCCGGGACCTTCACCGGGGACGGCCGGGGCGCCGTCGAGCACCCCGCCCTCGGCGGCGCCCGCACCATGCTGATGGCCCTCGGCGGCACCTTCGGCGGCTACGCCACCATGACCGCGGTCTTCGTGGTGATGAGCACCGTCGCCCTCGCCACCGGCCAGCGCGCCCGCGAGTTCGCCCTGCTGCGCGCGATCGGCGCCACCCCGCGCCAGATCCGCCGCACCATCGCCACCGAGGCGATGCTGGTCGCGCCGCTCGCCGCCGCGCTCGGCATCCTGCCCGGACTCGCCCTCGCCCGCTGGTGGTTCGGCCAGCTGGTCGAGCGCGGCGCCGTCCCCGGGGGCGTCCGGCTGTCCGTCGGCCCGCTGCCGATGCTCGCCGCAGTCCTCGCCTGCACCCTCGCCGCGCTGACCGCCGGCTTCCTGGCCGCCCGCCGGCCGTCCCGGATGCGCGCCGCCCAGGCGCTCGGCGAGGCCGCCGTCGAACCGCCCCGCCCGGGCCGGGTGCGCACCGCCCTCGGGCTGCTCCTCACCGCCGGCGGCGCCGCGGCCGCCGTCGTCGCCACCGCCCTGGACGGCGCCGCGGCCGCCCAGACCGCGCTCGGCGTGGTGATGTGCTTCATGCTGGCCGTCGCCCTGCTCGGCCCCTGGCTGGCCCGGGGCGCCGCCGTGGTGCTCGGCGCCCCGCTGCGGGCCGGCGGCGCGGCCGGCTCGCTGGCCGCCGACAACACCCGCGCCAACGCCCGCCGGCTGGCCTCCGCGATCACCCCGATCGTCCTGGTCACCGCCTTCTGCGGCACCCTGCTGGTCCTCCAGAGCACCGTGCGCCACACCACCGGCGAGAACGTCCGGGCCGGCGTCACCGCCGACCACGTCGTCGGCACCACCGGTCCCGGCCTGCCCGCCGGGACCGCCGAGCGGGCCGCCGGGGTGCCCGGCGTGGACACCGCAGTCGGCGTGCTGCGCACCGGAGTCGTCTACGAGAACGCGGGCCGGCTGGGCTCCGCCCCCGTGCTGGGCATCGACGGCGACCCGGCCCGGTTGCCGAAGGTGCTCGATCTGGGGGTGCGCAGCGGCTCGCTCGCCGACCTCGGCCGCGCCCCCGACACCATCGCGCTGAGCACCACCATGGCCGACGCCTTCGGCGCGAAGGTCGGCGACCGGGTCCCGCTATGGCTCGGCGACGGCACCGCCGTACGCCCCACCGTGGTCGCGGTGTACGGGCGCGGGCTCGGCGTCGGCCAGGCGGTGCTGCCGCGGGCCGCGGTGGCCGGGCACGTCACCGCCGGGTACGACAGCCAGGTGCTGGTCGCCGACGCGCCCGGCGCCGACCGCGCGGCGGTGGCCGCCGGGCTGGGCGCGCCGGCCGGGGCCGCCGTGACCGACCGGGCCGGGTTCGTCGCCCAGTCCGACAAGGACCTGGAGCTCAGCGGCTGGGCCAACACCGTGATGGCCGGGGTGCTCGGCGGGTTCGCCGCCGTCAGCGCCGCCAACACCCTGGTGATGACCGTGCTGGACCGGCGTCGTGAGGTCGCGCTGCTGCGGCTGGCCGGCACCACCCGGAGCCAGGTGCGCGGCATGATGCGCTGGGAGGCGCTGCTGGTGGCCGCGACCGGACTCGCGGTCGGCGCGGCGATCGCCGGGATCACCCTGGTGCCGGTCGCCCGGGGCGTGGCCGACTCCGCCCCGTACGTCCCGCCGACGCTCGCCCTGCCGCTGGCCGCCGGGGCGGTGCTGCTCTGCCTCGGCGCGACCGGGCTGCCGGTCCGCGCGCTGCTGCGGACCAGGCCGGCGGCGCTGGGCGCGGTGCGGCAGTAGCGGGCCGCGGCAGGTCGGGAAGGGGTGCCCTCGGGAGCGGCTTGAGGGCGCCCCTTCCCGGGGTGGTGGTGGCGGTCGCCACCGGGGGGAGCCTGCTATGTTGAACGTGTTCAAATGCTGCCGTGGAGGGGGGGAGCCGTGAGGACGGTTCCTGCGAGCGCGCCGGGGCTCGTCGCGCTGGCGATGGGGGTGTTCGCCGTACCTCTGGTGCTCGTCGGGGTGCGGGACGGATTCCACGCCTCGGTCGTGCACGTCGTCGTGGCGGTCTGCTTCGTCCCGTGCACGGGGGCGCTCCTGTGGCCCGGACCGGGTGGCTTCCGGGTCGCCACCGTCGCCGCCGGGCTGGCGATGGTGCCGGTGGCGGTGTTCGCCGCGCTGTTCCTCCTCTGGGCCGGAGCGGGACCGGGGCGCCTGGGCGGGGCCCTGGTCGGGCTCGCCCTGCCGGTCGCGACGACCGCCTCGCTGGTCGGTGCCTTCCAGCGGGCCGAGGGCCCGCACCGGGGCCTCCGGGCGGCCGTGGTCGGCCGCTCGGTGGCCGTTCTCTCCGTCGTCGGCTGGGTCCTGCTGCTCTTCGCCTCGGGCCCGGCCTCGCCCGGCGGGTAGCGGGGGCCGCCGGATCGAGGGCCTGCCGGAGCGTCGGCCGCGGCCGGCCATCCGGTGATCCGGCGATCCGGCCATCCGGCGCGGCGGGTCAGGGCACATCCGCGGGAGGCGCGGCAGGTCACCGGCCGCGCGCCCGCAGCGGACGGACCGCGACGATCGGCAGGGCGGCCGCGACCAGCAGCCCGGAGACGTAGAACGGACCGGGTCCGCCGCCCTCGGCGCCGAGCGCGGTCGCGGCGAGCAACGGGCCCGTCGTGGCACCCGCGTTGAGCGCGGCGGTCGTGTAGGCGCCGGCCATCGTGGGCGCACCGGCGGCCTCGTACAGGACCCGGGTGATCAGCGTGCCGCCCATGGCGAAGGACAGCGCGCCCAGCAGGAACACCAAGGGGAGCAGGGCGCCCGGTTCGTCCGTCGACACGGCCAGCGCGGGCCAGCCGAGCAGCAGCAGCGGGCCGGTCACGGCGAGGAGCGGGCCGGGCCGGCGGTCCGCCAGCCGCCCGGCGACGCTGACACCGGCGAACGACCCGGCCCCGAACAGCGCCAGCGCGACCGGGACCCACGGCTCGCCCAGGCCGGCGGGGCCGGTCACCACGGGGGCGAGGAAGGTGAAGCCGCCGAAGGTCGCCGCGTTCACCAGCGCGGCGAGCACCATCGCGCGCGCCAGCCCCGGGCGGCGCAGTGCGGCGAGCTCCGCGCGCAGCGCCGGGGCCGGGGCGGCGGTCCGATCGGCCGAAGCGGCCTGCGGCGGAAGGCCCTTGACGAGGCCCACGGCGGCGGGCAGGCAGAGCAGCGCGACGGCCCAGAACGCCGAGCGCCACCCGAACAGCGCGCCCAGCACCGCCCCGCCGGGCACGCCGGCCACCGTGGCGATCGTCGTCCCGGACAGCAGCACGGCGAGCGCCCGCCCCTTGCGGTCCGCCGGCGCCAGCGCGGCGGCGGTGGTCAGGGCGACGGCGAGGAACCCCGCGTCGGCGAGCGCGGCCGCCACCCGGGTGACGAGCAGCACCGGGAAGCTCGTGGTGACGGCCCCGACGGCGTGCGCCGCCGTGAAGGCCAGGACGAATCCGAGCAGGCTGCCGCGCCCGCTGCGGCCACGGGCGAGCGCGGCCATCAGCGGCGCGCCGACGGCCATCCCGACCGCGAAGGCCGAGGTGAGCCCGCCGGCCGCGCCGACGCTGACGCCGAGGTCGGCGGCGAGGCCGGGCAGCAGCCCGGCCAGCATGAACTCCGAGGTGCCCATGGCGAACACGGCCAGGGCGAGCAGATAGAGGGGGAGGGGCATCGAGGAACTCCGAGGAAGGCGGTGGGAACGAGGGAGGGACGTCTCGTCACCGCACGCTCAGCCCCCGGGCGGCGCGGCTGCGGCGCTCGCTCGGAACTCGGTGGTCCGGGTGTTCAGGGAGCTGACGGCGCGTGACCGAAAGCCCCCACCCTGGATGCCTCGGGGCTCGACATGGGTCGCAGGCTACCGGTCGCCCGCCCCGGGAGCACCCGGTTTTCCGCCCGCCCCGGCGGCGCGGACGCCCGCCGCTGACCCGGAGCGGGGGCCGGACCGCGGGACTGTCAGTGCGGTGTGCCAGGGTGGCGCCCATGTTGGCGATCGCGGTGCAGACGAACCGGACCCGGCACCTGAGGGTGACGGCGGACGAACTGGCGGGGATGGTCCGGCGCATCGGCGCGCCGGACGACCGCATCGTCGTCGTGACCCGGATACCGGACCTGCCGGACGTGTTCGTCCAGGTGCTGCACGAGGAGGGCGGGTTCTACGAGCTGGAGTACCGGGACGGCTCCGCGGCGCGGCACTTCGCGGTGGAGCTGGACGGGCCCGAGCCGGTCGTCGAGGCGATGACGGGCTGGGCGCGCGGCGCGGCGGGCTGGGACGACGGCCTGGACTGGCGGCCGCTCGACCTGGGCCCGGCGCCGGAGCCGGTGCCGCCGCTGGAGATGGACGCGGACGAGCGGCGGCAGTTGGAGGACCGGCTGCGGCTGACCCTCGCCTGCGGCTACACCGACCGGTCCCGGCTCGCCGAGGAGGCCGCGGACCACCTGGTCTCGGGCGAGCGCCGACCGGTCTCCCGCGCCCAGGCCTGGCAGCTCGCCGACCGGCTCTGGCTGGAGCGCGTCGGAGAGCAGAGCGGCTGGATCGGCGAGACCGAGCCGGAGCGCCTCACCCGGGCGTTCACCGCCCTGGAGGCGGCCGGCATCACCGCGCGGGAGCACTTCACGTGCTGCCGCTCCTGCGGCCAGGGCGAGATCTGGGACGCCGGCGATCCCGGGGCCAGGGGCTTCGTCTACTTCCACCAGCAGTGCACCGAGGCCGCCGCCCTCGGCCGCGGCCTGAGCCTGCTGTACGGCGGCTTCGACGGCTCCCCGGAGACCACCGCCGCGGTCGGCGAGGAGGTCGTCGCGGCCCTGGCCGCCGTGGGCCTGCCGGCGCTCTGGAACGGCGACCCGTCCCACGCGATCGAGATACGCCCGCTGCTCTGGCGCCGCCGCCTGGTGTGACGCCGGACGCCGTCTCCCCGCCCCCGCGGTCCGGGCCGGTCGGACCGGGGCGGCGTCACGGCGTCCGGTGTCACTGCGTCATGGCCTCACGGCCTCACGGCACCAGGAGCCGCAGGGCGTCCTTCACCACCGCGACGTCCACCGGCAGCGGGGCGATGAACTCCCCGTCGGCGTAGGCGGTGATGCCCGGGGACTCGATCCGCAGCGACTGCGTGCGCAGGGTGGTGACCTCCGGGTGGGTGGTGTGGGTGCCCTTGAGGAGGGTGGGGAAGAAGCGGGCGATGCGCAGCCGGGGCATGGCGTCGACCAGGGTGACGTCCAGCAGCCCGTCGTCCGGTAAGGCGGCGGGGCACATCAGCATGCCGCCGCCGTAGCTGCGGGTGTTGCCGACGGCGGCCAGGGTCAGGTCGCGTTCGATGACGGTGCCGTCGGCCAGGGTGATCCGGAACGGCAGCGGGCGCAGGTGGGCGAACTCGGCGAGGATGGCGAGGTTGTAGCGCGTCCGGCCGCGCGGCCAGCGCAGCCGGTTGGCGCGGTCGCTGACCAGCGAGTCGAAGCCGGTGGCGAGGACGGAGCCGTACCAGCGCACCGCCCCGTCCGGGCCGGTGATCCGGCCGAGGTCGACGCCCCGGGTGCGCCCGGCGGCGATGACGTCGGCGGCGGCCTCGGGGGCGCCGAGCGGCAGGCCGTACTCGCGGGCGTGGTCGTTGCCGGTGCCGGCCGGTATCAGGCCGAGCGGGACGGGGCTGCCGGCCAGGGCTTGGAGGGCGAGGTTGACCATGCCGTCGCCGCCGACCACGGCCACCGCGTCCACGCCGTCCGCCGCCGCCTCGCGGGCGAGGCGCACGGCGTCCTCGGGGGAGCGCCCGGCGTGCGGTTCGGCCTGGACGCCGAGGGCCCGCAGCCGGGCGGTGGCCCGGTGGGCGGCGGGTTCGGCGTGGCCGATGCCCGCCGCCGGGTTGGTGAGAACGGCGACCCTGCGGACGGTTCTCACATCGACCCCCCACGGGCACGGTTCATGGGATCAGCTTGCCGGGGTTGAGGATGCCCGCCGGGTCGAGCTCGGCCTTGACGGCGCGCAGGACGCGCACGCCCAGGTCGCCGATCTCCTCGGTCATCCACGGCCGGTGGTCGGCGCCGACGGCGTGGTGGTGGGTGATGGTGCCGCCGGCGCGGAGGATGGCGTCCCCGGCGGCGCGCTTGGCGGTGGCCCAGCGGGTGAGCGGGTCCTCGCCGAGGGCGGCGACGACGGTGAAGTAGAGCGAGGCGCCGGTCGGGTAGACGTGCGAGATGTGGCAGAGCACCAGGGCGCCGGGCAGGGCCCCGGTGAGCGCCTCGGTGACGGCGGTGCGCAGGTGGGCGAGCCGCGCCCAGTCGGCGGCGGTCTCCAGGGTTTCGCAGAGCGCGCCCGCGCCGAGCAGCGAGTCGCGCAGGTAGGGGGCGCTGAACCGGCCGTGCTCCCAGGCCCGGGCGGGGCCCTCGCCGAGCGAGGTGCCGCCGGCGGCGAGCAGCGCGTCGCGGGTGAGCTGGTGCCGGGCGGCGACCTGGGCGGCGCCGCCCTCGAAGACGGTGACGGCCAGGCAGCCGCTGACCGCCGGGGCGCCGCCGATCTGCTCGGTCATGGCCAGGTTGACCATGGTCTCGGCCTCGTCGGAGAGCCGGATCACCGTCGGGCCGGTGCCCTGCTGCTCGACGGCGCGCAGCGCGGCCGTGCCGGTGGCGAAGTCGGGGAAGCTCCACGCCTCGTACGCCTTGACGGCGGGCAGCCGGTGAACGCGCAGGCGGACGGCGGTGATCACGCCCAGGGTGCCCTCGGAGCCGAGGAACAGCTGGCGCAGGTCGGGGCCGGCGGCGGAGGCGGGGGCGCGGCCGAGGTCGAGCACTCCGGCGGGGGTGACGACGCGCAGTCCGCGCACCATCTCGTCGAAGCGCCCGTACCCGGCGGAGTCCTGACCGGAGGAGCGGGTGGCCGCGAAGCCGCCGATGGTGGCGTAGCGGAAGCTCTGCGGGTAGTGGCCGAGCTCCCAGCCGTGTTCGGCGAGCAGCGCCTCCGCCGCCGGGCCGGTGAGGCCCGCGCCGAGGACGGCCTCGCCGGAGGTCTCGTCGAGGTCGTGGAGGCGGTCGAAGCGGCGCAGGTCGAGCGAGACGACGGCGTCGAAGGCCCCGCGCTCGGGGTCGAGGCCGCCGACCACGCTGGTGCCGCCGCCGAACGGGACGACGGCGATGCGGCGTTCGGCGCACACCGCGAGGACGGCGGCGACCTCCTGCTCGGTGCCGGGCAGCACGACCGCGTCGGGCGCGTCCTGGGGTTCGCGGCTGCGGCGGCGCAGCAGGTCGGGGGTGGACTTGCCGCCGGCGCGCGGCAGCCGGTCGGCGTCGGCGGCGCTGACGTGCGTCTCGCCGACGGCGCCGGCCAGCGCCTGGAGGTCCGCGGCGGAGATCCGGGAGGCACGCAGCACGACCTCGTCGGCGTCCGGCCCGGGGACGGCGTCGTCGGTGATGCCGAGGGCGGCGGCGAGCAGTCCCTTGATGTCGGCGGACAGTTCCTTGGCGAGGGCCGGGTCGCCCCAGGCGTCCCACTTCATCGGGGGGAGCGGAAGCGCGGCGCCGGCCGGTTCCGCTTGCGTCTCAGGTGCCATGCGTTACAGTTTCACACATCATGTCAAGTAGTAACGTCGAGCCCCAGTCCCAGTCCCAGAACCGGACCCAGCCCCGGCCCCAGGCGCGGACCGCCGCGGAGCGCGGCACCGACGACGCGATCCTGGACGCCGCCGCCGACCTGATCGTCCACCTCGGCGTGCGCCGCACCCAGCTGGCCGAGATCGCCCGCCGCGCCGGGGTCAGCCGCCCGACCGTCTACCGCCGCTGGCCGGACGTCCGGGCGCTGATCGGCGCGCTGCTCACCCGGGAGATCCTGGCCACCCTGGAGGGCGCCCCGCAGGCCGGCCCGGACCGGGAGGCCTTCGTCGAGCGGACGGTGGAGATCGCCGTCCGGCTGCGCGAGCACCCGGTGATCGGCGCGCTGCTCCGCTCCGACGACTCCGACCTGCTGCTCCAGTACGTCGTCGAGCGGCTCGGCGCCAGCCAGCGCGGACTGCTGGAGGCGCTGCGCACCGGCATCGAGCAGGGTCAGGCGCACGGCTCGATCCGGGCCGGCGAACCGCTCGAACTGGCCGCCATGGTCCTGCTGATCGCCCAGTCCACCGTCCAGTCGCACCGCATGGTCGCCTCCCTGCTGCCCGAGGCGGCCTGGCGGCGCGAACTGGCCAGAGCGCTGAACGGATACCTCGCGCCATGACCCCCACCGCAGGCCCGTACGCCGGTACCGCCCGACTCGACGCCACCCGAAGGGCGCGGGAGCTCCAGGCGCTCGGCGACGCCCCCCGGATCGACCTCCTGGTGATCGGCGGCGGCGTCACCGGCGCCGGCGTGGCCCTGGACGCCGCCTCGCGCGGCCTGCGCACGGTGCTGGTCGAGGCCCGCGACCTGGCCTTCGGGACGAGCCGCTGGAGCTCCAAGCTGGTGCACGGCGGCCTGCGCTACCTCGCCTCCGGGCGGATCAAGGTGGCCCGGGAGAGCGCCGTCGAGCGCGGCGTGCTGATGACCCGCACCGCCCCGCACCTGATCCGCGCCTTGCCCCAACTGGTGCCGCTGCTCCCGGACTTGCTGCGCCCCGGCCAGGCCGCGCTGATCCGCACCGGCTTCCACGCCGGGGACGCGCTGCGGCTGAGCGCCGGCACCCCGGGCGCGCTGCTGCCCCGGGTGCGCCGGATCGACGCCGAGCGGACCCGCCGGCTGGTGCCGGCCGTTCGGACGGCGGGTCTGCGCGGCGCCCTGGTCGCCCATGACGGCCAACTCGTCGACGACGCCCGGCTGGTGGTCGCGCTCGCCCGGACCGCCGCGCAGTACGGGGCGAGCGTGCTGACCAGGGTGCGCGCCGAGGAGGTCACCGGCACCTCGGCCCGGCTGGTCGACACCCTGACCGGCCGGGAGATCACCGTCCGGGCCGGCGCGGTGGTCAACGCCACCGGCGTCTGGGCGGGCGAGGTGGACGCCTCGATCAGGCTCCGGCCCAGCCGGGGCACCCACCTGCTGGTGGACGCCGGCCTGCTCGGCCACCCGACCGCCGCCCTCACCGTGCCGGTGCCCGGCTCCACCAGCCGTTTCGTCTTCGCGCTGCCGCAGCAACTCGGCCGGGTGGCGATCGGGCTGACCGACGAGGACGCCCCGGGCCCGATCCCGGACGAACCGCGGCCCGCCGAGGCCGAGGTCTCCTTCCTCCTCGACACCGTCAACGCGGCCCTCGCCACCGCCCTGACCAGGTCGGACGTGCGTGGCGCGCACGCCGGGCTGCGTCCGCTGATCGACACCGGGGACGGCAGCACCGCCGACATCTCCCGCGAGCACGCGGTGCTGGAGTCCCCGTCCGGGGTGGTCACCGTGGTCGGCGGCAAGCTCACCACCTACCGCCGGATGGCCGAGGACGCGGTGGACGCCGCCGTCCGGCTGCGCGGGCTGCCCGCCCGCGCCTGCTGGACGGCCCGGCTGCCGCTGGTCGGCGCGCCCGGCCACCGGGACAGCCGGCCGCGCCCGGCCGGGGAGGTGCCCGCCTCGCTGCTCGCCCGGTACGGCGGCGCGGCCCACGAGGTCCTGGCGGCGGGGGAGCCGGCGCCGATCGCGGAGGGCCTGGACGTCACCCGGGCCGAGGTCGCCTACGCCGTCAGCCACGAGGGCGCGCTGGACGCGGCCGACGTGCTGGACCGGCGGACCCGGATCGGGCTGGTCGCGGCGGACGCCGAGCGGGCCCGGAAGGCGGTCGAGGAGATCGTCGCGGAACGGCGGTAGCGCCGGAGCGGGGCGGGCCGGCGCGTCAGACCGCGGCCCGGGGGGCGTCAGGCCGTGGCCCGGGGCAACGGGGCGAGATCCGGCTCCACCCAGGCGGTCCGGGCCTGCTCGCTCGCGAGCGTCCGCAGGCGTCCGCGAGCGTCCGCGGGCGGTGGTGGCGGGTGCGCGGGACGCCCTCGCCGGCCAGGTCGAGGGCGGCGGCGGTGCCGTGGCGGCGCACGGCGAGCCAGGTGAGCCGGACGTGGTGGCGGTGGCCGAAGCGCTCGGCGTCCTCCGCCCTCAGCGCGCGGTGCGCTCGGGCATCGGGTGTTCGGCGCCGGCCAGCTCCAGGACGCAGGAGAGCGGGCGCTCGGCCACGCCGGTGCGGTCCAGCCGCACCGCGACCGGCTTCGGCGGCTCCTCGGCGACCTGGGCGGCCAGGGTCAGCGGGTAGACGCCGTGCCCGTGGACGCGGTGGAAGGCGCACTCCTTGCCGTCGACCAGCAGCTCGGTCTCGGTGATCCAGCCGGAGCGGACGTTGACGGTCACCGAGTGCCCGCCCTGGTCGAGGTGGAAGCTGTACCGCTGGCGCATCGGGACCTCCGACGACAGGGCCTGTGACGTGTGGGGATGTCCGGCGGGATCCGGTGGGGAATCTCCCGCAAGTCTAGGTCGACCGGCCGCTAGGGTGCTCGGTATGCGGAGCGCGACGGGTGGTGGCCCGCGGCCGTACGGGCCGGACGACGAGGTGGCGGAGGGCGAGTACGTCCTCGGGCTGTACCGGGTGTCCGTGAAGGCGAGGACGGGGCGTACGGCCGGTCCGGCCCCGCGCACCGGACTGCTGGCGGCCCACGTGGACGGCGGCGCGCTGCGGGCCGTGCTGCGCCGCCTGGGGGAGCGGGCCCTGCCCACCCTGGCCCACCACGAGCCGGACCTCGACTTCAGCAGCCGGATCGGGCAGCCGTCGATGGCGGCGCTGGTCCGGGAGATCGAGCGGGCGGACCGGGCCCGGCTCCCGGCCGCCGAGCGCGAGGTGCTGGAGCTGCTGCTCGGCTGGGCCCGCCGGGCGCCGGCCGAGAACGGCGCGCTGCGGATCGAGATCGACGCCGGCCGGTGACCGGGAACCGGGGACCCCGAGAAATCCCCGGGGCGGGGCCCGCCTCCGGATGGATTCTCGTGATCTCTACAGTGTTGTAGATTCGTCCACAGGGAGAGATCCGAGGAGGGCATTGTGGGAGTTTCGCTGGCCAAGGGCGGCAACGTCTCGCTCAGCAAGGAGGCGCCCGGTCTGAGCGCCGTGATCGTCGGACTCGGCTGGGACGTGCGGACCACCACCGGGGCCGACTACGACCTGGACGCCAGCGCGCTGCTGTGCAACGCGCTGGGCAAGGTGGTCTCCGACCAGCACTTCGTGTTCTTCAACAACCTTCGCAGCCCCGAGGGTTCGGTCGAGCACAGCGGCGACAACCTGACCGGTGGCGGTGACGGGGACGACGAGCAGATCAAGGTCGACCTGGACCGCGTCCCGGTGGACGTGGCCAAGGTGGTCTTCCCGGTGTCGATCTACGACGCCGACGCCCGGCTCCAGAACTTCGGCCAGGTGCGCAACGCGTTCATCCGGATCGTCAACCAGGCCAACGGCCAGGAGATCGCGCGCTACGACCTGACCGAGGACGCCTCGACCGAGACCGCGATGGTCTTCGGCGAGCTGTACCGCAACGGTGTCGAGTGGAAGTTCCGCGCCATCGGCCAGGGCTACGCCTCCGGCCTGCGCGGCATCGCGACCGACTACGGCGTCAACGTCTGACGGTCCGCGGCGAGCCGGCCGGGGTTCGGCGGACGCCTGCTCAGCCCGTGCGGCCGAGCGCGTGGCCGCCGAACCCCTTGTCGTCGCCGGTGAGTTGGCGCTGCCACCAGGCGGTCATGGCCGGCTCGTCCATCCGTGACCAGTCCGGTGCCGCCGTCACCTGGGCGCGGCCGAGGGCGCGGCCCAGTCGCACCAACTCCCGCCCGGCGGAAGTCCGTTCGCGGTCGTAGGCGGCCAGCAGGGCGGCCCGGGAGCCGGCCTCCCGGCCGGCCCGTTCGAAGGCGTCCGCGTCCTGCAGGGCCTTCACCACGCCGCTGGTGTTGTGCGGGCGCACCACGGTCGCCGCGTCCCCGCCGATCAGCAGCCGGCCGGCCGTGCGGTGCGGGGTCGCCAGGTCGTAGATCGGCTGCAGGAAGGTCCGTT
This sequence comes from Kitasatospora sp. NPDC056783, assembly GCF_042789895.1. Taxonomy (NCBI): domain Bacteria; kingdom Bacillati; phylum Actinomycetota; class Actinomycetes; order Kitasatosporales; family Streptomycetaceae; genus Kitasatospora; species Kitasatospora sp. NPDC056783. The sequence continues at coordinate 3,171 of NZ_JBHUAF010000007.1, read as the reverse complement.
CGCGCGGGGTCAGCGTGACCAGGCCGGCCCAGTACGGCGGCAGGTGCCGGTCGGCGAGCTGTCGCAGTCCGTCCAGTTGTCCGTCGGTGAGGCTGCCCGCCGGGATGCTGGTAGGGCCGTCCAGTCGCAGCCAGGCGGGGGTGGGGGCGTAGAGCACCCAGTTCGCCTGGGTGCTGCCGGGCTCCAGGCCGGGGATGCGGTAGATCACCAGCTGGCCGCCGGGGTAGCAGACGGTGACGCACTGCTCCTGCGGCCAGGGCGCCGCGCCGCCGGGCAGGTCGGCCAGCAGGGCGGAGTCGTAGCTGCCGCGCCAGCACACGTACCCGGCGAACTCCGGCTCGGCCTTCGGGCAGACGGCGGCGCGGACCACCGAGCGGTAGCCGTCCGCGCCGATCACCAGGTCGTGGCCCTCGCGGCCGCCGTCCGTCTCGACCCAGGCGCCGTCCGGTTCGGTGCCGACCGCCTTCACCGTGGTGCCCAGCCGGAACTCGACCTGCTCGGGCGTCCGTTCGCGCAGGGCCTGCCAGAGGACGCCCCAGTGGTGGGAGTGGAACGGGAACGGCTGGTCCCAGAGCGGCCGGCCGCAGCCGTCCGGTCCGTCGCCCCGGCCGCCGCCGCCCCGGGTGATCCAGCGGCGGACGGTGAGGCGGTGGCGGCGGGTGTCCGCGTCGAGGTGCCCGGCGCGGACCAGTTCGTCGAAGCGGTCGTTGTGGGTGCACAGCCCCACGCCCCGGTCCTCCAGTCGGCCGGGACTGCGCTCCAGCACCACCACCCGCCGCGCGCCGAGCCGCGCGGCGGCGCCGGCGAAGGCGCTCCCGGCGATGCTGCTGCCGACCACGGCCACCGATCCACCCCGCACAGTCGCCCCTCTCCCGGGCTCGCGATGCCCCCGTGATGTCCGGGACACGACGATACGCGGCCCGCCCGGCTCCGGTCCCGGGTTCGCCGCCGAAGGGGGTACGGCCCGGGGGTGTGGGCCGGGGGAGCGGGCCGGTAGGGCCCGGCGTCGGTCCGGGTGCGACCCCTATGCAACTTGTTGCATACCGCGCCGCCCGTCCCCTACTCTGCGGTAACAACGACCCCCAGCCCGCGCCCCAGGAGACGTCGATGAGCGCCCACCCCGGCAGCAGCCGCTACCCGCACCTGCTCAGCCCGCTCGACCTCGGCTTCACCACCCTGCCCAACCGCGTGATCATGGGCTCGATGCACGTCGGCCTGGAGGAGGCCCCCGGCGGCTACGAGCGGATGGCCGCCTTCTACGCCGAGCGGGCCCGCGGCGGCGTCGGCCTGATCGTCACCGGCGGCATCGCCCCCAACGAGGCCGGGCGCCCCTGGGAGGGCGGCGCGATGCTGACCACCGAGGAGGAGGCCGACAAGCACCGGGTGGTCACCGACGCGGTGCACGCCGCCGGAGGGAAGATCGCCCTCCAGATCCTGCACTTCGGCCGCTACGCCTACCACCGCGACCTGGTCGCCCCCAGCGCGATCCAGGCCCCGATCAGCCCCTTCGTGCCCAACGAGCTCACCGCCGAACAGGTCGAGCGGACCATCGAGGACTTCGCCCGATGCGCCGAACTCGCCCGCCGCGCCGGGTACGACGGCGTCGAGATCATGGGCTCCGAGGGCTATCTGATCAACGAGTTCATCGTCGCCGCGACCAACCACCGCCAGGACGAGTGGGGCGGCCCGTACGAGCGCCGGATGCGCTTCCCGGTGGAGATCGTCCGCCGGGTCCGCGAGCGGGTCGGCGAGGACTTCGTCATCGTCTACCGCCTCTCCATGCTCGACCTGGTGCCCGGCGGCTCCACCCTGGACGAGGTGGTGCGCCTCGCCCAGGCCGTCGAGGCCGCCGGGGCGACCATCATCAACAGCGGCATCGGCTGGCACGAGGCCCGCATCCCCACCATCGCCACCTCGGTGCCGCGCGGCGCCTTCGCCTGGGTGACGAAGGAGGTGATGGGGAAGGTCGGCATCCCGCTGGTCACCACCAACCGCATCAACACCCCGGAGATCGCCGAGCGGCTGCTCGCCGAGGGCAGCGCCGACCTGGTCTCGATGGCCCGCCCACTGCTGGCCGACGCCGACTTCGTCGCCAAGGCCCGGGCGGGGCGCGCCGAGGCCATCAACACCTGCATCGGCTGCAACCAGGCCTGCCTGGACCACACCTTCAACCTCAAGATCACCTCCTGCCTGGTCAACCCGCGCGCCTGCCACGAGACCGAACTCGTCCTCGGCCCCACCCGGTCGCGCAAGCGGATCGGCGTCGTCGGCGCCGGCCCGGCCGGCCTCGCCTTCGCCGTCTCCGCCGCCGAACGCGGCCACGACGTCACCCTGTACGACGCCGCCGAGACGATCGGCGGGCAGCTGGACATCGCCCGGCGCATCCCCGGCAAGGAGGAGTTCGACGAGGCGCTGCGCTACTTCCGCACCCGGCTGGGCGAGTTGGCCGTCACGCTGCGGCTGGGCGCGACCGTCACGGCCGAGCGGCTCGCCGAGGAGGGCCACGACGAGATCGTCCTCGCCACCGGCGTCACCCCGCGAACTCCCGCCGACATCCCGGGAATCGACCACCCCAGTGTGCTCGGCTACCTCGACGTGCTGCGCGACGGCGCGGCCGTCGGCGAGCGGGTCGCCATCCTCGGCTCGGGCGGCATCGGCTTCGACGTGGCCGGGTTCCTCACCGACCAGGGCGACGCGGCGAGTCTCAACCCGCCGGTGTTCCAGGCGAAGTGGGGCATCGACCCGGAGTACCGCGAGCGCGGCGGACTGCGCGCCCCCGAACGGCCGAAGTCCCCGCGCAGCGTCCACCTGCTCCAGCGCAAGACCGGCAAGGTCGGCGCCGGCCTCGGCAAGACCACCGGCTGGATCCACCGCACCGAACTCAAGCACCGTGGCGTGGTGATGGTCCCCGGCGTCAGCTACGACCTGATCGACGACGCCGGCCTGCACATCACCGTGGACGGCGAGCGCCGACTGCTGCCCGTCGACACCGTGGTGCTCTGCACCGGCCAGGAGCCGCGCCGCGACCTGTACGAGGCGCTGCGCGAGCGCGGCCTGTCGGCGCACCTGATCGGCGGCGCCGACGTGGCCGCCGAACTGGACGCCAAGCGGGCCATCAAGCAGGGCACCGAACTGGCCGCCTCCCTCTGAGCCGCCGCGACGGCCCGGCCC
>NZ_JBHUAF010000006.1:0-65253 GCF_042789895.1 Kitasatospora sp. NPDC056783 | reverse complement strand
CCACCGAGCCGAACAGCACGTGCAGCACGTACCAGACGGCGGTGCGCCGGCGGGCCGCCCAGGAGCGGGCCGGTCCGGTGGCCAGTTCCTCCGGCCGGGCCGCCGCGCACAGCGCCCGTGCCGCCGCGCCCTCCAGTGCCCGCACCGTCGGCACCAGCGCGGTGACGGCGGCCATCGGCAGCGAAGTGAACAACGACAGGATGTACAGGAGCAGTTGGACGGTCGGCGACTGGTTCGGGTTGAGTGCCCCGAGCATCACCACGGACAGCAGCCAGTACGGCATCAGCAGCGCGCCGCCCAGCACCAGGTGCACCCAGCGCAGCCGGGCGCGCCGCCCCAGGGCCGCGCCGACCGCGCGCCGCAGCCGGCTGCCCTGGTCGCCCGCCCCGGCCCGGCCGCCCACCGCCCGTTCGCCCACCCCCGTGATCACCCGCGCGACTCTACGGCAGCGGTGCGCCGACGGGCGCCCCATTCGGTCAACGCCACCGCCCCGACCGCCAGGACCAGCACCGCGGCCACCAGCTGCGCGGCCTCCACCAGCGGCATCAGCCCGGGCACGGCCTCCCGCAGCTCGGTCACCCGGGTCGTCGTCGCCCCGAGGGCCACCAGCTGCCAGCCGCCCCAGCCGAACAGCGAGCCGGCCGCCGTCCAGACCACCAGCAGCGGCCGGAGCACCCGGCGCTGCGGCCGGATCCGGAAGACGACCGTCAGCAGCGCCGCCACCGCGGCCACCGCCATCACCGCGGACACCCCGTCCATCACCGCCACGCCCTGGCCGCGCTCCTCCACCAGGGCCAGTGGCAGTCCGGCGGTGCCGCCGAGCGCCCAGTAGGCCCGGCCCGCCGCGACGCCCGCGGCGAGCAGCGCGGCGACGCAGGCGAGGACGCGTTGCACGGTCAGCGTGGGGGAGTCGGGCAGGTCGCCGATCCGCTCCCGCAGCAGCCCGGCCCAGCGCCGGCGGGCGTAGAGCGCGAACGCGGTGATCAGCGAGAGGCCCTGGACGGCGAAGCCGCCGTACACGACGAGGAAGACCCAGTCGCCGAGCCCCTTGTGGTCCGGTCCGCGCTGTTCGGGCCCGAGCAGCAGGAGTCTCAGCAGGTACGGCGGCAGGGCCACCAGGATCGTGCCGAGCAGCCCGGTCGCCACCCACATCGGGAACGCCACCAGCCCGGCCGGCGCCCGCCGCCCCCACGGCCGGACGAACGCCAGTGCCAGCACCACGGCGATCGCGTCCATGCCGACGGTCAGCAGGTTCACCAGCCACAGCCGGTCCATCGCGGCGGGGTCGTCCGCCCCTACCGGGTGCCCGGTCAACCACAGCAGTTTCAGCGTCAGGTACGGCGCGGTCGCCGCCACCGCCGTCCACGCCGCCCCGGTCCGTACCGCGCGCTCGTCGATCCTCATGCCACCACCCTCCCGTCGGGCCCCGCCCCGGGGCCTCCGTCCGGGGCGCGATCCCCCTCCCCCCGTCGGGGGATCCCGGGTCCCGCCGGGTATCAGCCGGTCCGATGGCCCAGCCCGTTCGGTGGGTCAGCCCGTGCGGCGGGTCAGCCGGTCCGATGGATCAGCCGGTCCTCCTCGTCGGTCCGGCCGTCCGGGTCGGCGACCAGCCCGAGCCGCTCGGCCAGCCGGCGCGAGGGCAGGTTGTCGGCGTGGATCAGGGCGATCACCCCGACACCGGGGAAACGCGGCAGCGCCTCGGCCATCGCCGCCCGGGCCGCCTCCGCCGCGTACCCCAGGCCCCAGGCGGACGGCCGGAACCGGTAGTAGAGGTTGAACACCCGCTCCCCGTCCAGGGCGTGCAGGTACAGCCCGGCGAACCCGATGACCGCCTCCGGCTCCTCCCGGGTGGCGACGGCGCAGTACCCGACCCCGTCCCGCACCCAGTCGGCGACGAACCCGTCCAGCATCTCCCGGCTCGTCGCCCGGTCCCGGTGCGGCCCGTGCGGGTTGTACCGGTTGGTCTCCGGATCGCCGTGGATCGCGAACACGGCCTCCAGGTCACTGTCCTGGGGCCGTGTCAGCACCAGCCGCTCGGAGACGGCGACGACCGTGCGGGCGGTCGGGTCGGTGGTGGTGGTCATGGCGCGCCCCCGTGTGTCGACGTAATAGTCCTATCGCACGATAGACCATTACGTCGACACCCGCCCGCCCATATCCGACCGCTGTCGGACCGCTACAGGATCGGCTCGCAGCCGATCGCCTTGCCGCCGGCGGTGAGGAACTGGCGCACCAGGTCCTGCTGGTCCGGGAACAGGAAGGGGCTCTGGGTGTCCTTCAGGTAGCCGCCCTTGATGGTGAAGAAGACGTCCTTGCCCTGACAGGTGGCGGTGAGTGTCCCCCCGGCGACCCAGCGCGCCCGCCCGACCGCCGAGTCCTGCTCGCCGTCCTTCCGGGTCAGCGCGGTGGCCTGCGGCTCGGTCGTGATCGCGAACTGCTGCACCCGGCCGTCGTACCGCGGGTCCCCGCCGAGCTTGCACGACCAGATCGGGGCGGTCGCGGTGGTGACCTGTTGCGGAATCCGCCACTGGGCCTCGGGGTTCTTCGCGGGCGCGAACCCGGGCAGTCCGCACAGGTTGTTCCAGTCCGGTTCCGTCTCGGCGCCCACGGCCGAGAGACTCGTCGGCGCCGGGAGCACCCGGTCCCCGCACGAACGCGCCTTGGCCACCCCGTTGGCGAAGGCCACGGCCGCACGGGCCCTGGCCTCGTCGCCGCCGGCATCGTTGGTGCGGACCTCGATCCGCACGCCCTTCTGACACCCCTCGGGGAGTACGGCCCACGCGACGCCCGGAGTCACCGAACCGGCCGAGTCGCCGGAGAACAGCCGGGCGTTCGAAGCGGCCAACTCGCCCGGGCCGTCATCGGCGTTCCGGGCGATCGTGAACTGCACGTGCTTCTCGGAAGTCTCGAACAGGCCGGAACGGACCCGGACGGTGCAGCTGTTCCCGCTGGAGTCCTCCGTCGTCGAGTAGGAGGTCCAGGTGCCGTCCTCGACCCGTCCGCCTCCCAGGAGACCGTGCACCTGATCCGCCGTGACGGCCCCGTCGCACAGCCTGTCCGGCCCGCCGAGGTTCGTCAGCCGGTAGGCCGCGAACCCCGCCGCCCCGATAGGGAGGAGGGAGAGCGCCAGCACCACTGCGGCTGCCCGCGCTCGTAGTCTTCCGGTGGAGAACCCCCGACGGTCGAGCGCGTCGTCGATGCGCCCGTGAAGGGTTTCGGAACCGTCGGAATGAGCGTCGTTCTTCATGGCGTCCACCTGCTCACGACTTCCCGAACACGGTGCGGTAGGTGCCGTCGATGGCGGAGTTGTAGCTGTTGCGCCCGTCCGCCTTCAGCTGCTGCGACACGCTTCCGGTCAGGTCGGCGGTGGCGGTGTCCATCCCGAACTGCTTCACCCTGTCGTCGATCATCTTGTTCAACTGGTTCTGTCCTGCCGAGAAGTGGGAACTCAGGTTGCCCTGGAGCTCGGAGTCGGCCAGCGCCTTGGCGTCATTGGCGTACTGGGCGGTTCCGACGTCGACCAGGCGCTGGGCGATGTCGCCGACCCCCGGCAACAGGTTCGCGGGTGTGCCGAGCAGGTGGTAGTTCATCTTCGCGTCCCAGTCCGCCTTGGCCTTGTCGGACTCCGTGTGGTCCGAGGCCGTGTCGGCGAACACGGCGTCGAGAGCGCCGAGAGCGGAGGCGGCCTCCTGGGTGAAGGAGTGGAGCTGGCGATTCGCGCCGCCCACCGCATCGAACTTGAACGCCTCGGGGCCATAGTCACCGAGGCGGACCGCGATCTCCTGGGATTCGGCACGGTGGATGATCGCAAACGAAGCGGGGTCTTCGGAAGCACCGCGGATCACGCGCAACAACTGGTCGCGCTGGACGGTGAGCCCGTCCGGCTGGGCGGGGCCGGACAGCTCCTTGCCGAGGATCTCGTGCATGCTCGGGGCGTAGTCGGCGATCATGTCGGCCATCGGCCGACGGAGCGCCGCCGGGAGGCTCGCCTTGTCCCCGGGGCCGCTGCCGGCGAAGGACTTGAGCGTCTCGTCCATGATCTGCGACATGACCTTGTCGTGCGGGCGGACCGGCGGCTGGTTGCCGTGGGGGTCCCGGCCGGTCGTGGCGGCTTCCAGGGCGTCGCCGAGCGCCGCGCGGGAGGTGTCGCGGACCAGGTCGTCCATCTGGTTCTGCTCGTAGCCCTGGTTCGGCCACTTCCGCTCGTGCAGCAGGTAGTCCAGGTTCTTGCCCTTCCCCGGGTCGAAGAAGTCCTTCGACGCTCCCGGATCGCGGCTCAGCGCGGTCATCAGACCACCCATCGGGTCGGTCTGGCCCTTGATCGCGCTCCAGTCCGGGCCCCAGAGCTCCTCGCCCTTGACCTTGCTGTTGCGCTCGTAGTCGACCAGGTCGTTGCCCACCTTGAGGAGGAACGGCTTGTCGAACGTCCCCTTCGCGCCCATCAGCTTCGTCAGCGCCGGGTAGTTGTCGTTGTACCCGGCCGCGGACGCGCCGGGGCGGCGAGCGGCCGCGAGCAGACCGTCCTCCCAGGCCTTGCCCATCCCGCCGTCGCGGGTGGCGGTGGCCAGAGCGACGGACAGGCTGCCGTAGACGTCCTGGTAGCCCTTGGCGTTGTGGTTGCCGTGCGCGAGGTTGTCGTAGACCTTGCTGTACTCCAGCAGGGCGTCCGGGCCGGTCTTGCCGCCGTAGTTGAGGCCGTTGAGCAGGGTGGTGGAGAAGTCCTTGTTCTCCGCGTTGGCGGCCATGAGCGCGTTCAGCTGGTTGAGCTGGTCGTCGGAGAGGCTGCCGGCCTTGGACATCAGGTCCTTGGCCCGGTTGGCGTCGGCGACCGGGCCCGCGCCGTACGGAGCGGCGTTGAAGGACGTGGTGCTGGTGCCGATGTCGCCCTGGAGGGCCACGGTGGCCTTCTGGTCGGCGGCGGTGGCCTTGGCGACGGCCTTGTTGAGGCGGTCCGAGATCGCCTGGGCGTTGGCCCGGATGGTGCGCTCGGCCTCGGGGTCGTTCCGCTCCTCCTTCGGGACCGTCCACTTGACCGTCCCGTCCTCGGTGACGGTCAGGGTGCTGTCGCCCTGCGCGTCGTGGAGCGTCGTGTCGAGGTCGCGGCGGGCGGCGGCGAAGTCCTCGGCGGCGCTCTTCATGATCGCGGCGAGGGCGGTGGCGACGGCCGAGGCCTGCTTGAAGTCGCTGTCGACGCCCTGGAGCGTCTTGGTCGCCTCGTCGGCGGCCGTGCCCTTCCAGCCGGCCCGCTGCGCGGTGCTGGTGAGGTCCTTGGCCACCCGGCCGTCCAGGGAGGTGAGGGCCTTGGCGACGCCGGACCACGCCTCGGCGGCGTCGTTGATCGCGGCGAAGTCGGCCTCGTGCAGTTCCTTGAAGGACACCATGTGTCTGTTCCCCTCCCTTGTTACTGGCGCCAGCAGAGATCCGCGGCGGTCCGGGTCTCGTTGGCGTGGTAGTTCTGCTGGGTCTTGTCGAGGTTCCCGGCGGTGGTGCCGAGCTTGTCGTGCAGCGTCTTGCACTGCTGCATCCACCGCTCGGTGCTGCTGGTGAGGGCGCCGCCGAAGGAGAAGCCGCGGATCTTGGTCGACGCGGTGCTCGCGTACTCGGTGAGGCTGTGCGCGCCGGGGCCGGCCTTGCCGTTGGCGCTGTCGAGGTCGGTGGCTATCTGACGGGCCATCCCGGCCGAGGCGGCGAGTTCGTACGGGGTGTCGAGCCGGGTGGTCCCCGCACCGGGAGAGGACGCGGACGAGCTTCCGGCGCTCGCCAGGACGAGCCCTGCGTAGGGCGGCGTGGCGGCGGCGCCCGGGGCCTCGGCCGGCACCGGGGCCGGGGCCGGTGCGACCGGTCCGGTGATGAACCCTTGGTTGCTCATGTGTGCGCAATCCTCCCCATGTTGCAGAGCGGCCGTGCCCCCTCCGCTGCATGACGACCGTACAGGGGGCCTCCGTCAGCACACCGACCCACCCTCCGTGCTTCGGTTCGCACGGTGGGTGGCCGGGTTCATCAAGGTTCGGCCAAGGGGGAATTGGCGCCCGGACGCGGGCGAGGAGGTCTTGTTACCGGCCGGTCGCTTGCCTATCATCCCGAGTGTGACAGCTTTACTGTCAAACCCCAGCGGGAAGGGTTCAGCAGCCAGTGGGTGACACGAGCAGCGCGCCGGAGGCCGGTGGGCCGTTGGCGGGGGTGCGGGTGGTGGAGCTCGCCGGGATCGGGCCGGGGCCGTTCGCGGCGATGCTGCTGGGCGATCTCGGAGCGGACGTGGTACGGGTGGACCGGCCGGACCCCTCGCCGCTCGGGACGGATCCGGCGTACGACCTCAGCAACCGCAACAAGCGCTCGGTGCTGATCGACCTGAAGTCCCCCGAGGGGCCGGCGCGGGTGCTGGACCTGGTCGAGCGGGCGGACCTGCTGATCGAGGGCTACCGTCCGGGCGTCGCGGAGCGGCTCGGGGTCGGGCCCGAGGCGTGCCTGGCGCGCAACCCGGCGCTGGTGTACGGGCGGATGACCGGCTGGGGGCAGGACGGCCCGCGGGCGGCGACCGCCGGGCACGACCTGGGGTACGCGGCGGTGGCCGGAGTGCTGGGGATGGTGGCGGCGCCGGGCGGGGCCGAGGAACCCCCCGGCATCCCGGCCAACCTGCTGGGCGACTACGCGGGCGGCTCGCTCTACCTGGTCATCGGCCTGCTCTCGGGGCTGCACCACGCCCGGACCACCGGCGCCGGCCAGGTGGTCGACGCCGCGATCGTGGACGGCGCGGCGCACCTCGGCAGCATGCTGTGGGGCCTGCTCGCGGCCGGCCACTGGCAGGACCGCCGGGGCGTCAACCTGCTGGACGGCGGCGCCCCGTTCTACGCGGTGTACCGGGCGGCCGACGGCGAGCACCTGGCCGTCGGCGCGCTGGAGCCGCGCTTCTACGCCGAGTTCGCCCGGCTTCTGGAGCTGGGCCCGGACGCGCCCGGCCAGTACGAGTTCGACCGCTGGCCCGAACTGCGCGCCCGGATCACCGCCCGCTTCGCCACCCGGACCAGAGCCGAGTGGGAGACCGTCTTCACCGGCACCGACGCCTGCGTGGAACCTGTTCTGACGATGCGTCAGGCCGCGGTCGACGCCCACCTGGCGGCACGCGGGACGTACGTCGAGGAGGGCGGCGTCACCCAGCCGGCCCCCGCGCCGCGCTTCTCCGCCACCCCGGGCGCCCTGCGCCGCCCGCCGGCCCGGCCGGGCGCGGACACCGCCGAGGTCGCCCGGGACTGGGGCGTTCCGTCCCTCAGCCCGTCGGCCGACCCTTCGGTGAAACCATCGGCCGCTCCATCGGTCAACCCATCGACCGACCCATCGGCCGCTCCATCGGTCAACCCGTCGGCAGAGCAAGGAGAGTAGCGTTGCACCGCGAGATCTTCACCGATCAGCACGACGACTTCCGGGCGACCGTGCGGGCCTTCCTGGCCAAAGAGGTGCTGCCGCACTACGACCGCTGGGAGAAGGCCGGCATCGTCGACCGTTCGGCCTGGCTCGCGGCCGGCCGACAGGGCCTGCTCGGCCTCGCCGTCCCCGAGGAGTACGGCGGTGGCGGCACCCCGGACTTCCGCTACGCCGCCGTGCTGGCCGAGGAGTTCGCCCGGGCCGGCGCCTCCGGTCTGGCGATCGGCCTGCACAACGACATCATCGGCCCGTACCTCACCTCGCTCACCACCGAGGAGCAGAAGCGCCGCTGGCTGCCCGGCTTCTGCTCGGGCGAGCTGATCACCGCGATCGCGATGACCGAGCCCGGCACCGGCTCCGACCTCCAGGGCATCCGCACCCAGGCGGTCGACCAGGGCGACCACTACCTGCTCAACGGCGCCAAGACGTTCATCTCCAACGGCATCCTCGCCGACCTGGTGATCGTGGTCGCCCGCACCACCCCCGAGGGTGGCGCGCGCGGACTGAGCCTGCTGGCGGTCGAGCGAGGAACGTCCGGCTTCGAGCGGGGTCGCAACCTCGACAAGATCGGCCAGAAGGCCCAGGACACCGCAGAGTTGTTCTTCGAGGACGTCAGGGTCCCCAAGGAGAACCTGATCGGGGAGCTGAACGGCGGCTTCGTCCACCTGATGCAGAACCTCGCCCAGGAGCGGCTCACCATCGCCGCCGCGGCGATCGCCGGAGCCGAGTACCTGGTCGAGATCACCACCGACTACGTCAAGCAGCGCGAGGCCTTCGGCCGTCCGCTCGCCAAGCTCCAGCACGTCCGCTTCGAGATCGCCGAACTGGCCACCGAGTGCGCCGTCACCCGGGCCTTCGTGGACCGCTGCATCACCGAGCACAACCGCTGGGCGCTCACCCCGGCCGACGCCTCGATGGCCAAGTGGTGGGCCACCGAACTGCAGAAGCGCACCGCCGACCGCTGCCTCCAACTGCACGGCGGATACGGGTACATGAGCGAGTTCCCGGTCGCCCGGGCGTTCACCGACGGCCGCATCCAGACCATCTACGGCGGCACCACCGAGATCATGAAGGAGATCGTCGGCCGCTCGATCCTCGGCTGAGCGCCTCGCCTGACGCCCCCGGAGAGCCGTTGCCCCTCGACCCCCTCGACCCCGTCGACCCCCTCGGCCCCGTCGACCCCCTCGTCCCCCGACCCCCCTCGCCCTTCGACTCCCTCGCCCCGAAAACCCGCTGAAAGGCGACCCCACCGTGACCACCGAAGCGTACGTCTACGACGCGATCCGCACCCCGCGCGGCCGGGGCAAGGCCTCCGGCTCGCTGTACGGCACCAAGCCGATCGACCTGGTCGTCGGACTGATCCACGAACTGCGAAACCGCTACCCGGAGTTGGACCCGGCCGCGATCGACGACATCGTGCTCGGCGTGGTCAGCCCGGTCGGTGACCAGGGCTCCGACATCGCCCGGATCGCCGCCATCGCGGCCGGCCTGCCCGACACCGTCGCCGGCGTCCAGGAGAACCGCTTCTGCGCCTCCGGCCTGGAAGCCGTCAACCTGGCAGCGGTCAAGGTTCGTTCGGGCTGGGAGGACCTGGTCCTGGCCGGCGGCGTCGAGTCGATGTCCCGGGTGAAGATGGCCTCCGACGGCGGCGCCTGGTTCGCCGACCCGATGACGGCGTTCGAGACCGACTTCGCTCCCCAGGGCATCGGTGCCGACCTCATCGCCACCATCGAGGGCTTCTCCCGCACCGACGTCGACGCCTTCGCCGCCGAGTCCCAGGCCCGCGCCGCCAAGGCCCGGGCGGACGGCCTGTTCGACCGCTCGGTCGTCCCGGTGCGCGACCGCAACGGTCTGGTCGTGCTGGAGCGCGACGAGTTCATCCGTCCCGGCACCACCGTCGAGACCCTGGCCGGCCTCAAGCCCTCCTTCGCCGCCATCGGCGAGGCCGGCGGCTTCGACGCCGTCGCCCTCCAGAAGTACCACTGGGTCGAAGCCATCGACCACGTCCACCACGCGGGCAACTCCTCCGGCATCGTCGACGGCGCCGCGCTGGTGGCGATCGGCAACCGCGAGGTCGGCGAACGGTACGGGATGCGCCCGCGCGCCCGGATCGTCTCCGCCGCCGTCTCCGGCTCCGAGCCGACCATCATGCTCACCGGCCCCGCCCCGGCCACCCGCAAGGCACTCGCCAAGGCCGGGCTCACCGCCGCCGACATCGACCTGGTCGAGATCAACGAGGCGTTCGCCTCCGTCGCGCTCCGCTTCATCCGCGAACTCGGCTTCCACCACGACCAGGTGAACGTCAACGGCGGCGCGATCGCGCTCGGCCACCCGCTCGGCGCCACCGGGGCGATGCTGCTCGGCACCGTGGTCGACGAGCTGGAGCGGCGCGACCTGCGCTACGGCCTGATCACCCTCTGCGTGGGCGGCGGCATGGGCATCGCCACCATCGTCGAGCGCGTCTGACCTCCCCTCCCAGATCTGGAGCACCTGATGAGCGACACCACCACCATCCGCTGGGAGCAGGACCAGGACGGCGTGGTCACCCTCGTCCTCGACGACCCCAGCCAGTCCGTCAACACCATGAACGAGGCCTTCACCGCCGACTTCGAGACCGTCGTCGAGCGGCTGGCGACGCTGGCGGCCTCGGACGCGCTGCGCGGCGTGGTGATCACCTCCGCCAAGAAGACCTTCTTCGCCGGGGGAGACCTGCGGATGCTCTCCGCGGCCCGCCCCGAGGACGCCGAGGCCGTCTTCGGGAAGTCGATGCGGATCAAGCGCGCGCTGCGCACGCTGGAGACCCTCGGCAAGCCGGTCGTCGCCGCCGTCAACGGCAGCGCGCTCGGCGGCGGCCTGGAACTCGCCCTCGCCTGCCACCACCGGATCGCGCTCGACACCCCCGCCTGCCGGATCGGCCTGCCGGAGGTCACCCTCGGCCTGCTGCCGGGCGGCGGCGGAGTGGTCCGCACGGTACGGCTGTTCGGCATCACCGACGCCCTGCTGAAGTTCCTGCTCCAGGGCCGCCAGTACCGCCCGGCGCAGGCGCTGGAGCACGGACTCGTGCACGAACTGGTCGGAACCCCGGAGGAGTTGAACGCCCGGGCGCGCGCCTGGATCGCGGCCAACCCGACCGCCGTCCAGCCCTGGGACGTCAAGGGGTACAAGATCCCCGGCGGCACCCCGGCCACCCCGGCCTTCGCGGCCAACCTGCCCGCCTTCCCGGCCAACCTGCGCAAGCAGCTGAACGGCGCGCCCTACCCGGCCCCGCGCAACGTGCTGGCCGCCGCCGTGGAGAGCACCCAGGTGGACGTCGACACCGCGATGGCGGTCGAGGCCCGCTACTTCACCGAGCTGGCCTGCGGACAGACCAGCAAGAACATGATCCAGGCGCTGTTCTTCGACATGCAGGCGGTCAACTCCGGCGCCGGACGCCCGAAGGACGTCGAGAAGCGGCTGGTCCGCAAGGTCGCGGTGCTCGGCGCCGGGATGATGGGCGCGGGCATCGCCCACACCTGCGCCAAGGCCGGCATCGAGGTCGTGCTCAAGGACGTCAGCCTCGAAGCCGCCGAGCGCGGCAAGGCCTACTCCGAAGGGCTGCTGAACAAGGCCGTCGCGCGCGGGCGCTCCACCGAGGCCGAGCGCGACGAACTGCTCGCCCGGATCACCCCCACCGCCGACGCCGCCGACCTGGCGGGCTGCGACGCGGTGATCGAAGCCGTCTTCGAGAACACCGAGCTCAAGCACAAGGTGTTCCAGGAGATCGAGGGCGTGGTCGACCCCGACGCGCTGCTGTGCTCCAACACCTCCACCCTGCCGATCGGCCTGCTCGCGGAAGGCGTCCAGCGCCAGGCCGACTTCATCGGGCTGCACTTCTTCTCGCCGGTCGACAAGATGCGCCTGGTCGAGATCATCCGCGGCCCGCGCACGGGGGACGAGGCGCTGGCCCGCGCCTTCGACCTGGTCCGGCAGATCGACCGGACCCCGATCGTGGTCAACGACTCCCGCGGCTTCTTCACCTCGCGGGTGATCGGCCGGTTCCTCAACGAGGGCGTCGCCATGGTCGGCGAGGGCATCCACCCGTCCAGCATCGAGCAGGCCGCCGCCCAGGCCGGCTACCCCGCCAAGGTGCTCTCCCTGATGGACGAACTGACCCTCACCCTGCCGCGCAAGATCCGCGACGAGTACCGGCACTCGGTGGAGTCCACCGGTGGCACCTGGACCCCGCACCCGGCGGACGCGGTGGTCGACCGGATGGTCGACGAGTTCGGCCGCCCGGGGCGCAGCGGCGGCGCGGGCTTCTACGAGTACGGCGAGGACGGCAAGCGCGGGCGGCTCTGGCCGGGGCTGCTGGAGCACTTCGGTGCCTCGTCCGGGGCTCCCTCGGACGTTCCCTTCGAGGACCTCAAAGAGCGGATGCTGTTCAGCGAGGCGCTGGACTCGGTGCGCTGCCTGGAGGAGGGCGTGCTGACCTCGGTCGCCGACGCCAACGTGGGCTCGATCCTCGGCATCGGCTTCCCGGCCTGGACGGGCGGCGTGTTCCAGTACATCAACGGGTACCGGGGCGGCCCGGCCGGCTTCGCGGCCCGCGCCCGGGAACTCGCCGCCGCGTACGGCGAGCGGTTCGCGCCGCCGGCGCTGCTGGAGCGGGTGGCGGCCGAGGGGCGGACCTTCACGGACTGACCGGCGGGCCCGCCCGGGGTTCCCGGAGGGGTTGCTGTCCGGGTTCCCGCCCGGGCTTCTGCCCGGGTCCCGGTGAGGCCGTGCAGCGCACGGCCTCACCGGGCTCCCGCCTCCCGCTACCGCTCCTGGCGCAGTTCCTCGCCCAGCTCCTCCCGCAGGTACCGCTGGAACGCCGTGACCAGCGCCTGCGCCACCATCGGCTGGATGTGGTCCGTCAACGCCTTCATCCGGGCCAGCTCCGCCGGGGCGGGCTCGCTCTCCCGGTACGGCTTCCACACCGTCTCGCGGAACAGCCGCTGCAACTCCCGGGCCGTCGCCCGGCTGTGCTCCAGCACCACCGACCGGGCGGCCAGCAGGGTCTCCAGCGGGATCGGCACGTCCAGGATCCGCACGCCCAGGGGCAGCAGCCCCGGATCCACCCGGAACACCTCCGGATCCGCCGTCCGCTCCAGCGCGCCCATCGCGGCGAGGCGCTCGACCTGCTCCTCCGTCAGCCCCCGCCCGGCGCGCCGCTCCAGTTGCGCCCTGGTGGCCTCCTCCGGGGTCTCCGGTGTCCAGGACGCCACCAGCGCCCGGTGGATCGCCAGGTCGAGCGGCGTGCTGTCCTCCGGCAAGCGCGCCAGGTACCGCTCGATCGCGGCCAGCGTCAGCCCCTGCCGCTGCAACTCCTCGATCAGCCCCAGCCGGTCCAGGTGCGCCTCCCCGTACAGCCCCACCCGCCGGGGGCCCAGCTCCGGCGGCGGCAGCAGGCCCTTCGTCCCGTAGAACCGCACCGTCCGCACCGTCACCCCGGCCCGCGCCGCCAACTCGTCCACCGTCAGCCGCACCCCGGCCTCCACGCCGCCGAGCTCCCCCATTCGCCGCCTCCCGCGCTGGCACACTCCCGCTGTGACAGCAGCAGTGTGACAGTGCCGGGCGCACCGGTCCACCGATGGGCGCGCCGATGGGCGCGCCGATGGGGGCGCCGATGGGGGCGCCGACGGGGGCGCCGACGGGGGTGGCGGCGGGGGTGGCGGCGGGGGTGGCGGCATGGCGACGCCCCCGCGGTCGGCCGGCCGCAGGGACGGGCTTCGGGCAGGGGCGTCGGGGCAGCAGCCGGGCTGGATGGGATCCGGGGGCTGCGCGGGGCAGCAGCCGGGCGGGGTGGGGTCAGGCGGGGGTGGGGTGGTGGAGGCGGGTGACTTCGGGATGGGCCCGGGTGTAGCCCTTCCACTCGTTGAGGCCGAAGTCGGCGAAGAGCGGGTTGTCCGGGTCCTCGGTGGCGCCGGGGGCGTGGTGGGCGAGGGGGAAGTCCAGCGGCTCGATGTGGGCGTCGAGACGGGGGTTGTAGAAGAACGGCACGGAGAAGCGCTCGCGGGCGCCGGGCGGGCTGACCACCCGGTGGCTGGTGGCCTTAAGGTAGCCGTCCGTGGCCACCTCCAGCAGCTCGCCGAGGTTGACGACGAAGGCGCCGTCGAGCGGCGGAATGTCCAGGAAGACGCCGTCCGCGCGCTCGACCTGGAGGCCGCCGACGGTGTCCTGGAGCAGCAGGGTGATGAAGCCGTAGTCCTTGTGGGCGCCGACGCCCTGACCGGCGCCGTTCGGGGCGGTGCCGGGGTAGCGGACCAGCTTGAGGCGCAGGTGGGGGTGGCCCGCGAAGGCCTCGTCGTAGAAGTCGGGGCGGGCGCCGATCGCGGTGAGGAGTTCGTGCAGCAGACGGCGGGCGACCGCCCCGAGGTGGTCGATCCAGCCGAGCGCGGCGCCGCGCAGCTCGGGGAGTGCCTCGGGCCACTGGTTGGGCCCCTCCAGCCACCAGTACGGGGGCTCCCCGGTGCCGGGGACGTGCGGGGGCAGTTCGGCGCCGATGTCCAACTGGTCGCGCCAGTCCTGGCTGCCGCCGGTGCGCTCGTCGCCGGTGCGGGTGTAGCCCCGGTAGTGGGGGGAGTTGAGGTTGCTCACGGCGAGGCGGTCCGCCTCGGGGAGCGCGAAGAAGGCGCGCATGGCCCGGGTGAGCGCGGTGGTCTCCTCCGGGGTGACCCCGTGACCGACGAGCTGGAAGAAGCCGACGCCGGTGGCGGCGGCGCGGAGCTCGTCGTGCAGTCGGCGGCGGTCGTCCGGGCTGCCGTCGGCGAGTGACAGGTCGATCACCGGGAGGGCGTCCGCAGGGGTGGAGCCGGAGCCGGTCTCGGGTACGGGCGTGTGCTGCTGCGTCATGTGTGACATCCGCTGGGTCTCGTCCCGACCGGTCCCGGTGGTCGACCGTGGACGGCCGGAGCAGCCGCCTGGTGCGGTGGGTGCTCCGGGAGTCGGGAGGCGGTGGCGGCCTGCGGGGCCGCCGTTGAGGGTGGGTGGCGCGAGGTTCAGCCGGAGCGTCGACAGGACATGGTCGTCACGCGGAGCAGGTCCACATGGCGGCGGCGAACAAGGATGAGCACCCCTCCAGCCTAATTGACCGGTTCTGCGGCAGGCGAGCCCCATGCGGTGGAGGGCCACTCGCCACTTGCCGGTGATCCAGCCCGTGGTGATCCGGCTCGTGGTGATCCAGCACACGGTGAGGTGGTGGAGGCGGGCGCGATGGCGGCTCCTTCCCCGGGGTGGCAGGGGCAGGGACAGGTCATGGGACGGGTCAGGAGTTGTTGAGGTAGGCCAGGACGGCCAGGACGCGGCGGTTGTCGTCGTCGGAGGGCTGGAGGTCGAGCCGGACGAAGATCGAGGCGGTGTGCTTGGCGACGGCCCGCTCGGTGATCACCAGCTGCTGGGCGATCGCCGCGTTGGACCTGCCCTCCGCCATCAGCCCCAGCACCTGCCGCTCGCGCGGGGAGAGGGTGGAGACCGGTCCGGCCGAGGAGTTGTGGGTGAGCAGCCGGGTGATCACCTCCGGATCCATCACGGTGCCGCCTCGGGCGACCCGCTGGACGGCGTCGATGAACTGGGTGCCGTCCATCACCCGGTCCTTGAGCAGGTAGCCGATCCCGCCGGTGCTGCCGGCCAGCAGCTCGCGCGCGTACAACTGCTCCACGAACTGCGACAGAACCAGGACGGGCAGGCCCGGGTGGGCCTGACGGGCCGCCAGGGCGGCCCGCAGCCCCTCGTCGGTGAAGCTCGGCGGCAACCGGACGTCGACCACGGCGATGTCGGGCCGGTCCGCGGCCACCGCGGCGAGCAGTTGCTCGCCGTCCTCCACCGCCGCGGTGACCTTCATGCCGTTGGCCTCCAACAGCCTGGTCAGGCCGTCCCGGAGGAGGAAGAGGTCTTCGGCGATGACAACGCGCACGGGATCTCCAGGTTCACGATGGTCGGCCCGCCGGGCGGGCTGCTGATCGCGAGCACCCCGTCGAAGGCGGCCAGTCGGCGTTCGGTTCCGCTGAGGCCGGTTCCCCGGGACGGGTCGGCGCCTCCGCGCCCGTCGTCGGTGACCGATATCCGCAGCAGCCCGTCACTGTGCCCTATCTCGATCCACACGTGCGAGGCCACGGCGTGCTTCACCACGTTGGCCAGCAGTTCCGTCACCGTAAAGTAGGCGGCCGACTCCACCGGCGCGGGTGCCCGGCCGGGCAGGCTGCCGGTGAAGCTGACCGGCAGCGGCAGGTCCAGTGCCGTCGCCCGCAACGCGTCGGCCAGGCCGCGGTCGGCGAGCACCGGTGGGTGGATGCCGCGGACCAGGTCCCGCAGTTCGCCGAGTGCCTTCACCGAGGACAGCCGGGCCTCGGCCAGCAGCGGTCCGACGGCGTTCGGGTCGTCCTTCAGCTGCTCGGCCACGGTCAGCAGCATGCCCAGTGCCACCAGCCGGGCCTGTGCTCCGTCGTGCAGGTCCCGCTCGATCCGGCGCAGTTCGGCCGCTCCGGCGTCGATGGTGTCCGCCCTGGTCCGTGCGAGGTGGTGGATCTGGCGGGCGAGCTCTGTCCGCCGGGACGGCCCGAGCAGGGCCCGGGCGGCCCCCTCGTGGATCCGCAGGGCAGGCGGGGCGGCCCACAGGGCGGCCAGCGGAGCGATGGACAGGCCCATCCCGTAGATGACGCCCAGCCCGACGAACGGCCCGTTCCGGCCGAAGACCTCGATGGTGACGGGAGCCAGCAGGACGGCCACCGCGGTGACCAGGACGGCGCCGCCGGCGAGCAGTGTCCACGCGAAGTCCCGCCAGGTCGCCGGGTCGGTGAGCCAGCCGCCGGCCCGCAGCCGCTGCCAGGGCCCGGCGCCGGGCGGCCGGCGGTAGGGCACCGGGATCGGCCGCCCGCTCCACTTCCCGACGATCCGCCTGGTCTCCGCCGCGCTCCAGCGGGCGCCGAACAGCCCGAGGAGCAGCAGCGAGGGCGCCAGCCCGGCCGAGACCGACCGGCCGCCGGGCGCGGCACCGCCGTAGAGGTGCGTCGCCATCAGCGCTATCGTGCCCGGGGCGAACAGCGCGGCGCCGACCGCCCGGCCGCCGCCCCCGGTGGCCCAGCACAGAGCCCAGAGGGCGACGGGCGCCATCGGCACCGCCAGGATCAGCGGCCCGCCCGGGTGGAAGTCGGGACGGGGATCGTCCGGGCCGAGCAGCGCGGCGGCCAGCAGGACCGGCGCGGCCAGCAGTGCGAGGAAGCCCGTCACCACCAGCGTCACCGCGTACCAGGCGCGCACCCCGTCCACGCAGGCCCGGCCGGCCCGTACGGCCGGCCCGCTCAGTGCTCCCGCGTCCATGACGTGCCTCCTGTCCCTTCCGGAGCCCCCGTCCGGAGGCTCGAAGCCACGGCCCGGAGCCCCCCGTGGACCCCGGTTCCGATCTTTCGATGGGTCAGTCTGCCCGCCCGGGCCGCCCGGCGCTCTAGGCCTGAACACCCAGTTCGGGGTGTATCTGGATACACCCCGCAGAGGCCGTCCAGACGGCTGTCGGCACCCCGCCGCCGATTCGTAGCGTGATGTTCCGTCAGCCGGTCCGGGGTGCCCCCGCACCGGACCTCGAACCATGGAGTGCCCGTGAACGCGCCGATCATCCGGATCCGCGGCGTCAGCAAGACGTACGACCGATCCGACGCCGCCCGCCCCGCCCTGGCCGGGCTCGACCTGGAGGTCCGGGCCGGCGAGGCGCTGGCCGTGCTCGGCCGCTCGGGCAGCGGCAAGTCCACCTTGCTGAACCTGATCGCCGGCCTCGACCGCCCGAGCGAGGGCGAGGTGGAGGTGGACGGCGTGGCCGTGCACCGGCTCGGCGAGGCCGCGCTGGCCGAGTACCGGCGGCAGCGGATCGGCATGGTGTTCCAGTTCTTCAACCTGCTGGACGACCTGAACGCGGAGGACAACGTGCTGCTCCCCGCCCAGCTGGCCGGGATGCGGCGGGAGCAGGCCCGCGCCCGGGCGGGGGAGCTGTTGGAGCGGCTGGGGGTGGCGCGGCACGCCAAGGCCTTCCCCGGCAGGCTCTCCGGCGGTGAGCGCCAACGGGTCGCGGTGGCGCGGGCGTTGATGAACCGCCCGCCATTGCTGCTGGCCGACGAGCCCACCGGGGCGCTGGACACCGCCTCGGCCGCCGACGTCCGCGACCTGCTGCGCGGGCTCAACGCCGAGGGCCAGACGATCCTGCTGGTCACCCATGACACCGCGCTCGCCGAGGCCTGCGCCGGCCGGACGATCGAACTGCTCGACGGCCGACTGGTCCGGGACACGGCGGCCGTGCCGGCGCCGGGCGGTGGCCGATGAGCGCGCTCGGCAAGGTGGTGCGCGCCGGGGTCGGCCGCCGGCGGGTGCAGACCCTGGTCATGGTGCTCACCACGATGATGTCCGTGACGGCGTGCATCCTCGCGCTCGGGCTGCTGGTCGCCGCCCAGGGCCCGTACCAGCGGTCCTTCGCCGCCCAGCACGGCGCCCACCTCAACGTGCTGTACGACCAGGCCGAGGCGGGCCCCGCCGAGCTCGCCTCGACGGCCCGCGCGCCCGGTGTGACGGCCTCGGCCGGCCCCTACCAGGCGGTCGCCGTCCAGCCGCGCTCCGGCGACGGCACCCGGATCCCGCCGCCCGGGAGCCTGCTGCCGCCGGTGACGCTGGTGGGCCGCGCCCGGAGCGGCCCGCTGGACGACCTGCGGATCACCAAGGGCCGCTGGATCGCGGGCCCGGGAGAGGTGGTGTTCCTGGACGGGCACTCCCCGCTGGCGGTCGGCGACAGCATGGCGTTCCCGGACCTGCCGGGGCACCCGACGCTCAAGGTCGTCGGCCTGGCGGCCTCGGTCTCCTGGAGCGCGGACGGCTGGGTCGCCCCGGAGCAGGTGGCCGGGCTGACGCCCCCCGGCACCACGCCGGCCGCCCAGTACCTCTACCGCTTCGCCCACGCCGACAGCGACGCCGAGGTGGAGGCCGACCGTGCCGCGCTGGCCGCCGCGGTTCCGGGCGGAGCGCTCACCAGGGCCACCTCCTACCGGCCCGCCCAGGAGGAGGCGAACCGGACGGCCTCGACCTTCGTCCCCTTCGTCACGGCCTTCGGGGTGCTCGGTCTGGCCATGTCGGTGCTGATCATCGGCGTGGTGGTCAGCGGCGCCGTCAGCGCCGCGACCCGCCGGATCGGCATCCTCAAGTCCCTGGGCTTCACCCCGGCCCAGGTGGCACGCGCCTACGTCGCCCAGGCGCTGATCCCCGCCGGGGTCGGTACGGGGCTGGGCGTGCTCCTCGGCAACCTGCTGTCGGTGCCGGTCCTCGGGCTGGCCCACAAGGCGCTGCGCGGCGGGCTGCTCGGGATACCGCTCTGGGTGGACGTCGTGGTCGCGGTGGCGGCCCTGGGGGCGGTGGCGGCCACCGCGCTGGTACCGGCGCTGCGGGCCGGGCGGCTGCGGACGGTGGAGGCGCTCGCGGTCGGCCGGACGGCGCCCGGCGCCAAACGGGCGGCCGCCCGCGCCGGGGCCGCCGGGGCCGGGCTCGCCGGCCTGCTGTCCCGGGCACAGGATCTGATCGGGCGGCTGCCGCTGCCCCGGGCCCTCGGCCTCGGGCTGGCCTCCCCGCTCAACCGGCCGGGCCGCTCGGCGACCACCCGTGCCGCCGTGGTGCTCGGTACGGTCGGGGCCACCCTCTGCGTCGGTCTGACGCTCTCGCTGAGCTCCCTCCAGGACGGCCTGGCAGCCGACCGGGCGGGCAAGGTGGTGGTCCAGCTCCCGATCGAGGGCGCCACGCAGCCCGTCGACCACGTGGACGAGACGGCCGTGGCCAAGGCGATCGACTCCCGCCCGGGCACCCGGGCCTGGTACAGCAGCGTCCCGACCCCGGTCGCCCTCGCGGGCAACACCGGACGCTCCGAGGTGGTGGCGTTCAGCGGCGACGCCTCGTGGAGCGGGTTCCAGCTGGTCTCCGGCCGCTGGTTCCACGGCCCCGGCGAGGTCGTGGTGGCCGCCGCCTACCTGCGGGCCAACCAGGCGAAGGTCGGTGACACCGTCACCCTCACCGACCACGGGCGCGGCACCCCGGCGAAGATCACCGGAGAGGTGCTGACCACCAAGGACCTGGTGTTCACGGACCGGTCCACGCTGGAGCCGCTCGGCGGTGCGGTCCACCCCGAGGCGCTCTCCTTCCACATCGACCTCACCCCCGGCACCGACGTGCAGGCCTACGCCGACGGGCTGGACCAGGCCGTGAAGCCGTTGGGCCTGGGCGCCGAACCCGGTGAGGAGCACATCAACATCGTGGTGCTGGCGATGAACACCCTGGCGGGCGTGCTCACGCTGCTGCTCTCGGTGGTGGCGGGGCTCGGGGTGCTCAACACCGTGCTGCTGGACACCCGGGAACGGGTGCACGACCTCGGAGTGTTCAAGGCGCTCGGGATGTCGCCCCGGCAGACCGTCGGCATGGTGCTCACCTCGGTCTGCGGCAGCGGGCTGGTGGCCGGACTGATCGGAGTCCCGATAGGCATCCTGGTGCACCACCAGGTGATGCCCGCGATGGCCCGGGCCGCCGGGATCGGAGTGCCGGACGCCGACCTCACCGTGTTCGGCCCGTCGGTGGCGGGGCCGCTGATACTCGGCGGCTTGGTGCTGGGCCTGCTCGGTGCCGTCCTCCCGGCCACCTGGGCGGCCCGCACCCGGACGGTCACGGCGCTGCGGACGGAGTGACGGCGGGGAGGGAGAGCCGGGAGAGGAGCACGGCGGACGCCTGAGGTCCTGCTTGGGAGCCCCCCGTAAGGCTCCCAAGCAGGACCAGTCCAGGAAGGCTCGGTCCAGGCCTGGTCGGGCCACCTCGGTCGACCTGACCTGACCTGACCTGATCCGGCCTGGTTTGGCCCAGGCCGCCGGCCAGGGGTGACTCAGGACAGCCGCGCCGCCGCGTACGCCTCCATGGCGGCACGCTGGAACGCGGCCAGGCCCGGGGCTATGGCCTCGTACGCGGCGCTCCACTGCTCGTTCTCGGTGCAGGAGCGGGCGATCGCCAGGTACTCCTCGGTCGGGACCGGCCGGATGGTGCCGAGCAGGCGGTACTCCTCGTCGATCGTGCTCTGTACGGTCTCGGCGTCGGCCGGGTGGCCGGCCGCCATCAGCTCCGCCAGGCGGATCATGCGGGCGGTCCGCTCGCGCTGTCCGGCCTCGATCTCGGCCGGGGTCATCGCGGCGGTCGCCAGCCTGGCGGCCTCGGCGTGCTCGGGGAAGTCGCGCAGGCTCGTGTCGACGTCCTCGGGCTGGATGCCCTCGAACAGGTTCTCGGGGCGGTTGATGGTCATGGGCGTGCCGTCCTTCCGGGCGCGTTCCAGGTCGGCGATCGTGCGGGACACGGTGGCGGCCAGGGCATCGAGCCGGTCGCGCTCGGCGACCAGCTGCCGGCGGTGGCCCCGCAGGGCCTCCAGCTCGTCCACCTGATCACCCAGAATCCGGGCGATCTCGGTCAGCCCCACACCCAGGGCCCGCAGCACCAGGATCTGTTGCAGCTGGAGCAACTGCCGTTCCTCGTAGTAGCGGTGGCCGTTGGAGCCGACCCAGGCCGGGGGCAGAAGACCGATCTCGTCGTAGTGCCGCAGGGTTCGGGCGGTCACGCCCGACATCCGGGCGACCTCCGCGATCGGCCAGGCCATGCGCTGCCTCCCTCGTTCCCGCGTCAGGATGTCCTGACGTCCTGACGTCCTGACGTTCGCTTGGACCGGGGCCGGTTCTCCGGCCCTGGTCACGACGGTAGAAGTTGCCGCTGCGGCAGCTTCAAGCCCGAGGCTCGTCGCGACCGTCGTCCGTTCCGCTGGCTCTGCTCCACCCCATTCCACCCCACCCCGCCCCACCTCACCTCACCCCGTTTCGCCCTGCCCGCGGCCTACCCCTCGCCGAACCAGTCCAGGGACTGCCCGTGCGGCCCGGTGAAGGCGACCGGTCACTCGTCCAGGGCGAGCGCGAACAGCCCGGAGTCGGCCGGGGCCGGGCCGGCCGCACCCACCTCGTTCCGATGCGGCTCGGTGTCGAGCGGCCGACGGTGGCCGGCGTCGTGAAGCTTGCTCAACGCCGAATGGTCATTGGCCACCAGCACCTGGGCCAGCCGCGCCGCCTCGGCGACCACGGCGGACCAGCCCGGCGCGTCCAGGTAGACCTCGTCGCGGGCGGCAGCCCCGACCGAGTCCTGCACCGCGCCGTAGGCGGCACCAAGGCGCGCCATCAGTTCGACCTCCTCCTCGCTGCGAAGGCACTGTCCGAGCCAGGGCGGAGGGCCGTCCGCATCGCAGAAGTCGTCGAAGAGCACGTGCACGGTGTAGCCGAGGTCCTCGAACCGATCCGGATCGAGCCACACCTCTCGCTGCCAGGTCGGGCTGGTCAGTGCCACGACCGCAGGTACGACATGGAGGCGGTAGTGGGGGAGGGCAACGCCGTGATCGACCACGAGCCCAGGGTGCGTACGTAGGGTGGGGGAATGAAGTGCTACCTGCTGACCGGCACTCCGGGGGCCGGCAAGACGGCGATCCTGCGCCGGCTGGAGTACGAGGGCTACCCGGTGGTCGAGGAGGCCGCCACGGACGTCATAGCGCTGCGGCAGGCCCAGGGCGAGCCCGAGCCGTGGACGGACCCGTCGTTCGTGGACGCGGTGGTCGCCCTGCAGCGGCGGCGGCAGGAATGGGCCGTCGGCCCGCCGGGGGAGGTGCGGTTCTTCGACCGCTCGCCGGTGTGCACGTACGCCCTGGCGGTGTACCTCGGCCATCCGGTGACTCCGGCCCTCGCCCGGGAACTCGACCGCGTCCGGGCGGAGGAGGTCTACGAGCGCCGGGTGTTCTTCGTGGAGAGCCCGGGCTTCGTCACCCCGACCGAGGCGCGGCGCATCTCGTACGAGGAGTCGCTGCGGTTCGAGCGGATCCACCGGGAGGCCTACGCCCGGTTCGGGTACGAGTGCGTCCCGATCGCCCCGGGCCCGCTCGCTGGCCGGGCCGCGGCCGTCGTGCGACACCTCGGCGCGGTCACTCCGTAAACGCGGCCACCCTGCAACACAGGCCCCCGTGCCGCAGCCGTCTTGGGCCGAGGCCGTCCCGTACCACAGCCGTCCCGTGCCGCGGCGCCCGCACCCGCCCCGGCACAGAGCCCGCCCCGGCACAGCGCCCGCCCCCGCTGCGCCGCACGCCCGGTCGGATGGCTGAGGTCCGCGGCTCGGGACGTGGGCTCAGGTGAGTCCGCCGGCTTCCAGCGCCGCCTGTTCCACGCGGTCGTGGTGGGCCCGCCACCAATCGGCGTCGCCGGGGGCGGTGTTGGCGCCGTCGGAGCGCTGGCCGGTGGCGCCGTCCACGAGTTCGCGGACCAGGTCGGCGTGGCCGACGTGGCGGTGGGTCTCGGCGATCATGTGGACGAGGACCCGGTGCAGGGTCTGCTCGTGGCGGGCGCCGAACGGCACCTTGCCGACGGCGTCCAGCGGCAGGGCCTCGATGGTGGCGTCGGAGTGCGCCCAGACCCGCCGGTAGCGCCCGGCGATCTCCTCGGTGCTCTCGTCCGCCCGCGCCCACATGTCGCCGTTCGGCTCGGTCTGGCCGGTGATCCACACCGGGGCCGGCTCGGGGAAGGGGCGGCCGAAGGTGTCGCCGAAGTACAGCGCTTCGGCGCCGGTGACGTGTTTGACCAGGCCCAGCAGGTTGGTTCCGGTGGGTGTGAGCGGGCGGCGCAGGTCGTACTCGGAGAGGCCTTCGAGCTTCCAGAGCAGGGCGTCGCGGGCGTCCTGGATGTAGATCCGCAGATCGTTCTTGTCATCTGTAGCTGTCATGGGATCAGTCTGTTGATCACAGGACGCCTGTCCATCGATTTCCGATCCGATCAAGCCGCGACAAGGCGTCAAGTCGTGACAAGGTGTCAATGAGTGCCACGATCAGGAGCTTTCATCAGCGAACGGAACCTGGCAGAAGATAGGGGAGTGGCGATGACCGGCGACACCTGGTCCTGGGACGAGACGCTGTTCGCCGGAACGGCCGCCCACTACACGCGCGGCAGACCCCCGTACGCCCCCGGGCTGGCGCGGGCACTGGCCGAGGCGTTGGGGCTCGACGGGCGGGGGCGGCTGCTTGACGTGGGGTGCGGGCCGGGGACGCTGGCGCTGGGGCTGGCGCACCTGTTCGCCGAGGTCGTCGGGGTGGACCCGGACGCGGGGATGATCGCCGAGGCGCGGCGGGCGGGTGCGGGCGAGCCCAAGGCCACCTGGGTGCGGGCCCGGGCCGAGGAACTGCCGCCGGGCCTCGGCACCTTCACCCTGGCGACCTTCGGTCAGTCCTTCCACTGGATGGACCGCGACCTGGTGGCGGCGACCGTACGGGGCCTGCTGCGGCCCGGCGGGGCCCTGGCGCACATCTCGGACCTGAAGGGCGAAGCGCGGCCCACCGAGGGGTTGCCGCACCCGCCGGTGCCGCACGCCGAGATCGGCGAGCTGGTCCGGCGCTACCTCGGCCCGGTGCGCCGCGCCGGGCAGGGACTGCTGCCGCACGGCACGCCGGACGGCGAGGCCGCCGTCCTCGCCCGGGCGGGCTTCAACGGCCCGCAACGGATCGTCGTCCCGGGCGGGCGACCGCTGGAGCGTACGGCCGACGACGCGGTCGCGGGCGTCTTCTCGCTCTCCTTCTCGGCCCCGCACCTCTTCGCGGAGCGCGGCCCGGCCTTCGAGGCGGACCTCCGCCGCCTCCTCGCCCGGGCCTCGCCGTCGGGCCTCTTCTCGGAGCGTCAGCCGAGCAGCGAAGTGTTCGTCTGGCGCACCACGCGGGAGCGTTGACGGGCCGGACCGCATCGGGTCGCGCCGCTCCCGCTGAACCTCATGGGCTGCGCCGCACCGGACCGCGCCGCGCCGCATCGGACCGTACTGGACCGGACCGCGCTGGACCGCATCGGGCCGAGTCAGGCCGACCGCACGACGGTACCGGCTCGGCCGGGCGGTCAGCGGACGACGTCGAAGACCTGCTTCTGGAGGCCGTTCCCGTACGTCTCGTGCTCGACCAGCTTCAGCTTCTGGGTGTCCTTGTCCGTGGTGCTGAACAGGCGCTTGCCGGCGCCCAGCAGCAGCGGGAAGACGAGCAGGTGGTAGCGGTCGATCAGGCCGGCGTCCGAGAGGGCGCGGTTCAGGGCGGCACTGCCGTGGACGATGATCGGGCCGCCCTCGGTCTCCTTCAGCGCGGCAACCTCGTCGAGCGAGCGCAGGATGGTGGTCTCGCCCCAGTTCGACACCAGGTCGTCCTCGGTGAGGGTGGTCGAGACGACGTACTTCGGCAGCGTCTTGTAGCGGGCGAACTCGGGCATGTCCGGCCAGACCGGGCTGAACGCCTGGTAGCTGACCCGGCCCAGCAGCATCGCCGCGGCCTCCTCCTGCTCCCGCCCCTTGATCTCGAACGCCTCGGGAAGGAAGTCGATGTCCTTGAAGGTCCAACCGGAGTTGCGGTAGCCGGGTTCGCCGCCGGGGCCCTCGACGACGCCGTCGAGCGAGATGAAGGCGGTGCTGATCAGGGTGCGCATGGGTGGTTCCTCGGTTCTCGTGCGGGTCTGTGACGCTCTGAAGGGTCTGAAGGGGCTGGAAGGTCTGCCGGGTCGTCGGGTCGTCGGGTCGTCGGGTCGCCGAGTGGCCGGGGTCCGGAAGGTCAGCCGAGGACTTCGGCCAGCCACCCCTGCCAGGCGGCCTCCGCCCCCTCCGGAGCCGGGTCGCCGAAGAGGTGGTGGAACATCAGCACCAGGCCGGAGCCGTGGTGGAAGGTGTGGAGCCCGTCGGCGCCGCGGACCCCGAAGCGCTCGTCGTCCGCCCAGACCACCTCGCCGTCCAGTGGTGGCAGGCCCGCCGGTCCGCCGTGCACCCGCGCGCCCACGGCGATCGGCAGCGGCAGCGACAGGGCGCGGGCGAGGACGGCCCGGACCTCCGGTTCCGGCCGGCCGGCGGACGGTGCGGCGGCGAAGACGGGGACGGCGGTGCGCCCGGGGAAGTGGGCGAGGTACTCGCGGAGCGTGTGGAGGTGGAAGGGCCAGCCACGGCGCAGCGCGTCGTACTCGTCCTGCCAGTCGTCGCCGAGCAGGCCGCTGTGGACGACCCGGAGCACGGTGGCGGCGCCGTCCCGGCCCTCGATCAGGTACTCGAAGGCCATGAACCGGCCGTCCTCGCCGGTGGCGGTGCGGGTGGCCAGGCGCTTGCCGGGTTCGTAGGCGGTGACGACCGCCTCCGTGCGGTGGCCCCCGGTCTCCATGACGGCGGTGCCGCCCTCGCGCGGGTCCAGCTCGTTGCGGCCCATGAACCAGGAGTCGATGCCCGGCCCGGTGGCGATCGCCTCCCAGACCTGGTCCGGGCTCGCCGGCAGGGAGGTCTCCAGCTCGATCTCGAACGGATGGGTCATCGCGGGTTCTCCTGGTTCGGCGCGGCCCCTGCTTCGGTTCCGGCCCCGGCCCCGGCCCTTGCTTCGGCCCCTGCCCCGGCCCTTGCTTCGGCTCCTGCCCTGTCCTCCGCTCCGGCTTCCTCCGCCCCTGATCCGGCCTGCGCGGCGGGGATCTGGTGGAGTCCGACGACCACCCGGTGGCTGCGGCCGCCGGGGGCGGACTCGTCGTGGTAGCGGCTGACGAGGGTGGCCACCGACTGGGCCAACTCCTCGGCGAAGGCGGCCCGGTCGGCCGCGGAGGCGAACCGCACCTGCGCGTCGATGCCGAAGGTGGCGACCCGCCGCCGGGCCCGGGAGGCGCCAGTCAGCAGGGCCCCGACCTCCTGCACCAGCCGGGAGCCGAGTGCCAGCAGCCAGCGGGCGGAGAGCTGGTCGGGGGAGCGGGTGGGGTCCGGGCTCACGGCGGCCAGGACGCTGGGGGAGATCACGTACGAGGCTGCGGTGGAGCGGTAGACGCGTTCGGTGACGTTGCCCTTGCGGCGTTCCTCGGCGAGTTCGACGAGGCCGTGCCGCTCCAGTTCCTTCAGGTGGTAGTTGACCTTCTGCCGGGGCAGCCCCAGCCTGGCGGCCAGCATGGCGGCCGAGGCGGGCTCGGTCAGGGCGGCGAGGAGGCGGGACCGCATCGGGTCCAGCGAGGCCTCGGCCGCGGCGGGTTCTTCGATCACGGCGACTTCCAGCACCGTTCCAGCCTGCAGCCGACAAAAAAATTTGTCAAGGAAAAAACACTTGTCGGTAGTCCGTCCGGGCGAGTGCCGGCGCCCGCCCGGACGAGCGCCGTCACCCGTTCGGGGGTGCCGCCACGGCGGGCGCGGCCTCGCCCTGTGGCCAGGTCCGCACGTGAACCGGCCTTGCGGCGATGACGTGTACGGAGAGTGGCGAAGGGGGTGGATGGGTCGGACTTGAATCTTTACGAACGAATGTTCGATCCTGGGGTTGTGCCCGTTTTCGAATCTGTTTTCGAATCCACCGCCGAGCAGCCCGCACGCCCCGTGCTCCGCCCGGTGGCGCCCCCGGCTGCCGCGCCGGGGGAGCGGGGGGAGCGGGGGGAGCGAGAAGGGCGGTCGGCGGAGCCCAGGGGCCTGCTGCCGGTGCCGTCCGCACTGCGGGAGGTGCTGCCCGAGGCCGGTCTGCGCCGGGGGACGGCGGTGTCGGTGGCGGGCGGGGACACCGGGCTGCTGCTGGCGCTCGCCGCCGGGGTGAAGGAGACCGAGGGCGGCTGGGCTGCGGCGGTCGGACTGCCGGACCTGGGACTGGCCGCCGCCGAGGGGTACGGGCTGGACCTGCGGCGGCTGCTGGTCGCGGACGACCCGGGACCGCACTGGGCCGAGGTGGTGTCGGTGCTGGCCGGCGCGGTCGAGCTGATCATGCTGCGTCCGTCCGGGCCGGTGCCGCCGAAGCTGGCGGCCCGACTGGTGGCGGTGCTGCGGCGCAGTGGCTGTGTCCTGCTGGTCGCCGGTCCGTGGCCGGGCGCGGCGCTGCGGCTGGGGGTGCGCTCCGGGCGCTGGTTCGGGCTGGGCGACGGCCACGGGCAACTCGTCGGGCGGCAGGTGGAGGTGGTGGCCGAGGGGCGCGGCTCGGCGGTGCGCGGCCGGACGGCCCGGCTCTGGCTGCCGGACGAGAACGGCGCGGTGCGCCTGCTCCAGGAGCAGCCGTTCGAGGAGCGGCCGCTCCAGGAGTTGCCGTTCCGGGAACAGCCACAGCCAGGAGCGGAACCGGCGGCGCGGACGGCACCCCGAGTACCTCAAGTTCCTCAAATACCCCAAGTGCCCCAAATGCCCAGAGTGGCGGCGGTGGTCTGAGATGGCGGACGACAGAACCCCTCGGGTGCTGGTGGTCTGGTGCCCGGACTGGCCGGTGGTGGCCGTCACCGGCGACGACCCGGTGGCGGTGACCGAAGGCGGGCGGATCCTCGCCTGTTCGGCGGGCGCCCGGGCGGCCGGGGTCCGGCAGGGGCAGCGGCTCAAGCTGGCCCAGCGGCTCTGCCCGGAGCTGGAGCTGCGCGACCGCGACCCGGAGGCGGAGGCCCGCCGCTTCGAGCCGGTGGTCGCGGCGGTGGAGGCGTTCACGCCCCGGGTGGAGGTGATCCGCCCGGGCCTGTGCGCGATCCCGGTGAAGGGCCCGGGCCGCTACTTCGGCGGGGAGGAGGCGTTGGCCGGCAAGGTCGGCCGGGCGGTGGCGGACGCGCTCGGGCAGCCGCTCCTCCCGGACGCCTCCCCGGGCGCGGTGGCCGTCCCGGACACGGACACCACCCAGGCCCCGAACACGGACACGGACACCACCCAGGCCCAGCACCCGGACACCGCTACAGCCGAGGCCACAGCCACAGCCGCAAGCGCAGTCCAGGAACAGCGGGCGCCCGCTCCGCAGGCCCAGGTCGGCGTCGCCGACGGCCTGTTCGCCGCCGTGCTCGCCGCGCGGGCCGGGGTGCTGGTCCCGGCCGGCCGGACGGCGGAGTTCCTCGCCCCGTACCCGGTGAGCGTGCTGGGCGACGAGGCGCCGGCCGAACTGCTCGGGCGGCTCGGCCTGCCCACCGTCGGGGCCTTCGCCGCGCTGCCGGCCGAGTCGGTCGCGGACCGCTTCGGCCCGTCCGGGACGGTCGCGCACCGGCTGGCCCGCGGCTTGCAGCCGCGCCCGTTGGTGCCGCGCGACGAGGAGCCGGACCTCGCCGTCGAACAGCGCTTCGACCCGCCGGAGCCGCTGGCCGAACCGCTGGTGTTCGTCGCCCGCGCGCTGGCCGAGCAGTTGCACCAGCGGCTGGCCGGGGCCGGGCTGACCTGCCACCGGGTGGCCGTCGAAGTGGCTTGCGCGGACGGCCGGGCGGCTTCCCGGCTGTGGCGGCACGAGGGCGGGCTGTCCGCGACGGCGCTGGCCGAGCGGGTCCGCTGGCAGCTCCAGGCCTGGCAGGGCGCGGGCACCTTCGCGGACGGTGGCCGGGCGGGTGGCCAGTCGGGTTTCACCCTGCTCCGGCTGGTCCCCGACGGCCTCTCCCCGGATCAGGGCCGTCAGCTCGCGCTGTGGGGCCAGGCCGTCGCGGACGACCGGGTGGAGCGCGCGGTGGCCAGGGTGCAGGCGGTGCTCGGGCACGCAGGGCTGCGCCGGATCGAGCCGGCCGGCGGGCGCGGTCCGGGCGAGCAGGTGGTCAAGGTGCCGTGGGGCGAGCCGTACGAGGCGGCGGTGCCGGCCGACGCGCCCTGGCCCGGTCGGCTGCCCGAGGTGTGGCCCGCTGTGGTGCTGCGGGAGCCGGCGCCGGTGCGGGTGCTGGACGGGGCCGGGCAGCCGGTGACGGTGGACGGCCGGGCGGGGGTGTCGGCCCGGCCGGCCCTGGTGGTGGCCCGGGGGCAGGAGGAGCGGGTGGACGGCTGGACCGGGCCCTGGCCGGCGGTCGAGTACTGGTGGGACCAGTCCTCGGCCCGCCGGCGGGCGCGGTTCCAGGTCGTGGTGGGCGGCGGCCGGGCGCTGCTGCTCACCGTGGAGGGGGGTGCCTGGTACCTGGAGGCCGGCTACGACTAGCGGTCCCACAACCCGGAACGCAGGGCCCGGAACGCGGGGCCCGGAGAACGGGACCCGGCACCCAGGGGGAGCAGGACGAGCACGAGAACGACGAAGGCACCCCCCGATGGGCTTCACCAGCCACCCCACCCTCCCCTGGAGCGAACTGCACCGCCGGCTGACCGGCGCGGCGTCGGACCGTACGGTCGTCCCGCTGCGCGGCCCGGCTCCGGAGCAGGAGCGGCCCCCGGCCCGGGAACGCACCCCGAAGGACTCCCCGCAGGCCCCTGCCGAACCCGAACCCCACCCCGGGTCCGTGCCCTGGGCCGAACTGCACGTCCACTCCGCCTTCAGCTTCCTGGACGGCGCCAGCGACCCGGAGGACCTGGTCGCCGAGGCGCTCCGGCTGGGCGTGGAGACCCTCGCGATCACCGATCACGACGGCTTGTACGGCGCCGTCCGGCTCGCCGAGGCGGCCCGGGGAACGGGCCTGGCCACCGCGTTCGGCACCGAACTGACGGTCCGTCATGAAAACTCGGTGGAGCACCTGTTGGTCCTCGCCCGCGGCCCGGCGGGCTACCGCCGCCTGTCCGCCGCGATCGCCGCCGCCCAGTTGGCCGGCGGCGCCAAAGGCAATCCGGTGTACGACCTCGCGGCGCTCGCCGAGGCGCACCGGGGTCACTGGGCGGTGCTCACCGGCTGCCGGCTCGGCCGGGTCCCGGCGGCCCTGCCCGACAGCGCCGAAGCGGAGCGCCGGCTCCACACCCTCGCCGAGGCGTTCGGCCGCGAGAACGTGTACGTCGAGCTGATCGACCAGTGGCTGCCCGGCGACGACCGGCGCAACGACGCCCTCGCCGCCCTCGCGGCGACGGCGCGGCTCCCCGTCGTCGCCTCCACCAACGCCCACCACGCCGGCCCGGCCCAGGGCCGCCTCGCCCAGAGCCTCGCCGCCCTGCGCGAGCGCCGCACCCTCCAGGAGGCGGTCGGCTGGACCAGGGCGGCCGGCACCGCGCACCTGCGCTCGGGCCGCGAGATGGACGCCCGGCTGGCCCGCTTCCCCGGGGTGCGGCGGGCCACCGTCGACCTCGGCCGGGCCTGCGCCTTCGACTTCGCCAAGCTGGACCCGGAACTGCCCGGCTTCCCCGTCCCCGCGGGCGAGACCGAGATCGGCCACCTGCGCGCCCTGGTCGCGGCCGGCGGCCCGGCCCGCTTCGGCCCGGGCAACGCCGCCGCCCGCCGTCAGCTCGCCAAGGAGCTGGACGTGATCGAGGACCTCGACCTGGCCGGCTACTTCCTGATCGTCCACGACATCGTGGACTTCTGCCGGAGCCGGGAGATCTGGTGCCAGGGCCGCGGCTCGGCCGCCAACTCGGCGGTCTGCTACGCCCTCGGGATCACCGCCGTCGACCCGATCCACTACCGGCTGCTGTTCGAACGCTTCCTCTCCACCGCCCGGGACGGTCCGCCCGACATCGACCTGGACATCGAGAACCGCCGCCGCGAGGAGGTCATCCAGTACGTCTACGGCCGGTACGGGCGCGAGCACGCCGCCCAGGTCGCCAACGTGATCACCTACCGGCCCCGGCTGGCGATCCGCGACGCCGCCCGGGCGCTCGGCTACCCCCAGGGGCAGGTGGACGCGTTCAGCCGGCAGACCGATTTCCGCTCCGCCCCCGGCGCGGACGCCGTCATCCCCGCCGACGTGCTCCAGCTCGCCACCCAGCTCCACGGCCTGCCCCGCCACCTGGGCATCCACTCGGGCGGCATGGTGCTCACCCGGGAGCCGATCGGCGAGATCTGCCCCACCGAGTGGGCCCGGATGCCGGGGCGCTCGGTGCTCCAGTGGGACAAGGAGTCCACCGCCGGCGCCGGGCTGGTGAAGATCGACCTGCTCGGCCTCGGCATGCTCGCCGCCCTGCACGACGCCTGCGACCTGGTCGCGGAGCACCACGGCCTGCGCTACGACCTGGCCACCATCCCGGACGACGACGCGGGCGTGTACGGGATGCTGCGCCGGGCCGACACGGTCGGCGTGTTCCAGGTGGAGTCCCGGGCCCAGATGGCGACCCTGCCCCGGCTCAGACCGGACCACTTCTACGACCTGGTGGTCGAGGTGGCGCTGATCCGCCCCGGCCCGATCCAGGGCGGCTCCGTCCACCCGTACCTGCGCCGCCGTGCCGGGGCGGAGCCGCCGGGCTGCCCGCACCCGCTGATGGAGAACGCGCTCGGCAAGACCCTGGGGGTGCCGCTGTTCCAGGAGCAGATGATGCAACTCGCCATCGACTGCGCCGGGTTCACCCCCGCCGAGGCCGACCGGCTGCGCCAGGCGATGGGGGCCAAGCGCTCGCACGAGCGGGTCGCCCGGCTGCGCGAGCGGCTGCTCACCGGGATGGCCGAGCGTGGCATCCCGCCGGAGGTGGCCGATGACGTCTACGGCAAGATCGAGGCCTTCTCCAGCTACGGCTTCCCGGAGAGCCACGCGATCAGCTTCGCCTACCTGGTGTACGCCAGCGCCTGGCTCAAGTACCACTTCCCGGCGGCCTTCACCTGCGCGCTGCTGGCCAACCAGCCGATGGGCTTCTACTCGCCGCTCAGCCTGGTCGCGGACGTCCGGCGGCACGGCGTGCGGGTGCGCGGGGTGGACGTCAACGCCAGCGGGGCCAGGCCCACCCTGGAGCCGTACCGGGGGCCGACCCCGAAGCCGCCGCTGACCGCCGGGCGCCCGCAGCCGGCGATCCGGCTCGGCCTGGAGACGGTGCGCGGCATCCGTACCCCGCAGGCCGAGGCGATCGTGGCCGGGCAGCCGTACGCCGATCTGGAGGACTTCGCCCGTCGCACCGGCCTGCCCGGGCCCGTCCTGGAGGCGCTGGCGACGGCGGGCGCCTTCGACTGCTTCGGACTGACGAGACGTCAAGCCCTGTGGACAGCCGGTGCGTTCGCGGGGATATCGGCGGACCTGATCCCCGGCACCACCCCCGGAACCGAGGCGCCGGAGCTGCCCGGGATGAGCCCGGTCGAGGAGACCATCGCCGACCTGTGGGCCACCGGCACCTCCGCCACCGGCCACCCGCTCCGGCACCTGCGCGGCCACCTGGAGCGCGGCGGCGCCCTCTCGGCCGCCCAACTCCCGGACGTGCCACCGGGAACGGCGGTGGTGGTCGGCGGCCTGGTCACCCACCGGCAGCGGCCGCCGACGGCCGGAGGGGTGCTCTTCCTCAGCCTGGAGGACGAAACCGGGCTGATCAACGTGATCTGCGACCGCCCGGTCTGGGAGTCCCAGCGCCGCACCGCCCTGGACCGGGCCGGTCTGCTGGTCCACGGCCACATCGAGCGCGACCGGGGCGCCACCAACCTGATCGCCACCCGGCTCACCCCGCTGCGGATCGGCCTCTGAGCGGGGTGGGAGCTCATCGGCCTCCGAGCGGGGTGGGCGCGGGCCGGGTCAGTTCGGGTAGCCGATCTCCGCGAGGTCCTCGGCGAGCTCGTCGAGGCCGGTGTCCGGGTTGAGCGCCGCCACCACGGCCGGGGTGAGGGGGTGCAGCGCCAGGACGTGCTCGACCGCGCCGAGGTCCAGCTCGTGCTCCGGCTCGAAGTAGTCCTGGGCCCAGGCCCGGTAGGCCTCGGCCGGGCCGTCGGGCAGCATGGCGAAGTCCAGCATGGCGAACAGGTGCTCGCCGCCGCGCTCGGCGGCCACGCCCCGCCAGCCGTCGTCCCCGGGGGCGCGCCAGAAGCAGCGGGTGACCGTCGGGCCGTCCTCGTCCCCGAAGGCGGGCTCCTCGGCGAAGCGGCGGAACTCCTCGGGCACGGACCCGAGCAGCTCCGGGGCGTTGGGTGCCTCGTGGTCGAAGCCGCGCCCGTAGGCGCCGACGGGGGAGAACACCACGAACCAGTCGTCTCCCTGGCCGTTGCGCATCGAGGCCAGCTCCTCGCCCTCGCCCCAGCCGGAGTCGAAGGAGTGGTAGCGCGAGTCCCAGTCGTCCGGGCAGAGGATCGCGTCGAGGGTGGCCAGGGCGCGGCAGCGGTCGCGCAGGTCGGAGATCGGGGGCAGGGCGCTGAGCAGGGCGTTCATGCCGCCATTCAACCCCGGCGGTCGGACGGCGCATCCCCCGGGCCGGTTCGGGCCCCTGGCTGCCGCCCCTTGCCCGGCGCCCCGGCGAAGGCCTGGGCGATCGGCAGCCAGGCGGTGGCGACCGGGCCGGTGGTGGTGAGGGCGAGGTCGTCCCGGTGGCGGCGCTGGGTCACCAGCAGGCAGAAGTCCAGGGCCGGGCCGGCCACCACGTCCTCGGCTCCGTCCGGGCCGATGGACCAGGTCCCGCCGTCGGGCGCGGTCAGTTCGAGCCGGACCGGGTGCTCGGGCGCGGGCAGGCCGCGCAGGGTGAAGGCGAAGCCCAGGGTGCGCAGCCCCAGGTGGGCGATGTGCCGCAGCCGGTCGGTGGGCTCGCGGGTGGCGCCGAGCGCGTCCGCGACGTCCTGGCCGTGCGCCCAGGTCTCCATCAGCCGGGCGGTCGCCATCGAGGCGGGCTTCATCGGCGGGCCGAACCAGGGCAGCCGGGTGCCGGCCGGGGCGGCGGCCAGCGCGGCCCGTACCTCGGCCCGCCCGGTCCGCCAGCGGGCGAGCAGTGCCGCGGGCTCGGCGGTCGCGCCTTCGCGGGCGCCCTCCTCGACGGGATCGGCGCCGGCCGCCGACAGTTCGGTGAAGCGCCCGCCGAGCGAGGCGCCGAAACCCGCGGGGTCGCGCGCGGCCAGCGTGGTCCAGTGGTCGGTCCAGGCGAGGTGGGCGATCTGGTGCGCCACCGTCCAGCCCTCGGCGGGGGTCGGGCGGGCCCAGTCCTCGGCCGGCAGTGTGGCGACCAGCCCGTCCAGCACCGCGCTCTCGGCCCGCAGGTCCGCCAGCAGCCCGCCCAGGACGTCGTCCGCGGCGTTCGGGCCGGCCATCGGCTCTCCCCCCGACCCCGGTTCTCCCCCCGACCCCGGCTCTTCCTTCGGCATCGGATCCCCTTCCGGTCACGGCAGTTGCTACCAGCCGGTAGTGTTCGGCGTACCCTACGCCCGGCCGGGCGCCGGCGTCCGCCACTCCACGAAACACGCACGTCAGGACTCTCGCCACCGGCCCCACCGCGTGTGACAATTCCGCGATGACAAGGGCTGCGGACCCCCACCTTGCGCAACCCCCCGGCGACGCTGCGCAACCCGATGATCCCGAACTCACCGCCCGCGCCGCCGAGCTGGTGCGGGACGCCGTGCTGGGCGACCTCGCCCGCCGGGTGGTGGCCGAGTGCGGCGCCGACGTCGGCCTGGTCGGAGTGCCGGAGCCGCTGCCCGGGAGCCGCCCCGGCAGCGAGGGCATGGTGCTGCGCCACTGGGCCGGCACCCGGACCGACCTGCTGCACGACGTGCCCGTCCCGGCCGGACTCGGCCTCGGCGGCCGGGCGCTCGCCGAGCGGGCGCCCACCTGGGTGCCCGACTACCGCGCGGCGACGACCATTTCGCACCACTACGACGCGGCCGTGGCCGCCGATGACCTGTACGCGATGCTCACCGTCCCGCTGATGGACGGCGACACCGTGCACGGCGTGGTGTACGCCTCGCTGCGCGCCGTCGTCCCGTTCGGCGACGTGCGGATCTCCGCGGTCGGCAAGCTGGCCCGAACCGCGACCAGGGCGCTCGCCGGGACGGCCTCCTGGAGCCGCGCCCAGGCCCGACAGGCCGCCCCCGTACCGCCGTTGACCCCGCGCGAGCACGAGGTGCTGCGATGGGCGGCGACCGGCCGGACCAACCCGGAGATCGCCGCCCACCTGGGCCTGACCTGCAACACGGTGACGGGCTACCTCAAGTCCGCGATGCACAAGCTCGGTGTCCGCAACCGGACCGAACTCGCCCTCGCGGCACGGGAGTCGGGGCTCGTCAGTTGACCTGTCGGTCCCGCCCTGCCCAGTACGGCTCGCGCAGCCGGAACTTCTGCAGCTTCCCGGTGGCGGTGCGCGGCAGGACGTCCCGGAACTCCACCGTGGTCGGCGACTTGTAGCCGGCCAGCCGCTGCTTGCAGTGCGCGATCAACTCGGCCTCGGTGACCGCCCCGTGGCCCTCCCGGAGCACCACCAGCGCCTTCACCGTCTCGCCCCACTTCTCGTGCGGCACACCGATCACCGCGACCTCGGCGACCGCCGGGTGGTCGTACAGGCAGTCCTCCACCTCGATCGAGGAGACGTTCTCCCCGCCGCTGATGATGACGTCCTTCTTGCGGTCCGAGATGGTCAGCTGGCCGTCGGTGAGGCTGCCGCCGTCGCCGGTGTGGAACCAGCCGTCCCGCAGCGCCTCCGCGCTCGCCTCCGGCTGCTGCCAGTAGCCCTCCAGCACGGTGTTGGAGCGCACCAGCACCTCCCCGGAGGGGTCGATCCGCAGCTGGGTGCCGAGCGCCGGAGCCCCGGCCCGCACCAGTTTCTCGGCCCGCTCGGCGGCCGGCAGCGCGTCCCACTCGGCCCGCGAGCGGTTGACCGTGACCACCGGGGAGGTCTCGGTCAGGCCGTAGAGCTGCATGAACTCCCAGCCGAGCTGCTCCTCGACCTGCTGGATCACCGAGGTCGGCGGCGGGGCGCCGGCCACCACCATCCGCACCCGGTCCCGGCCGGGCACCGGGCCGTCCCAGTCGGCGGCCGCGTCCAGCACCATCTGGACCACGGCGGGCGCGCCGGACAGGAAGGTCACCCCGTGCCGCTCGACCCGGCGCAGGATCTCCGCGCCGTCCACCTTGCGCAGCACGATGTGCCGGCCGCCCACGCCGGTGATCGCGAACGGCATGCCCCAGCCGTTGGCGTGGAACATCGGCAGGGTGTGCAGGTAGACGTCCCGGTCGCCGGCGCCGTAGTGCAGGGCCATCAGCGTCGCGTTCAGCCAGGCGTTGCGGTGGGTGACCTGAACGCCCTTGGGGCGTGCGGTCGTTCCGCTGGTGTAGTTGATGGTGGCGGTGTCGTTCTCGTCCACCGCGTAGCGCCGCGGGGTGCCGTCGAAGTCGTAGAGCACGGCGTCGCTGTCGGCGCCAAGCACGAACTTGTGCTTGGCCACCACCCCGCTCAGGGAATCGGCCACCTCGGGGTCGACCAGCAGCACGGACGCGCCGCTCTGCTCGACGATGTACGACACCTCCTCGGCCCGCAGCCGGAAGTTGACCGGCACCAGCACCCGGCCGTGCCCGCTCACCCCGAAGAAAGAGGTCAGCAGCCGGGCCGAGTTGTGGGAGACGACCGCGACCCGCTCGCCCGGCCCGACACCGAGCCGGTCCAGCCCGGCCGCCTGGGCCCGGGCCAGTTCGGCGACCCGCCGGTAGCTCAGCTCGCCCCAGGATTCGGCCGGCTGTACCGGCTCGTCGACGATGCCGACCCGGTCGCCGTAGACCAGCTCGGCCCGGTCGAGGAAGTCCATCACGGAGAGTGGAATCTGCATGCGGCCCACTGTCCTCTCCCACCAGCCCCCTGCACACCCCCGATCGGGGGTGTCACCCCTCCGCGCCCACCCCGGCCGCCGCCAGCGCCGCCACCAGCCGGTCCCGGCGCGAGCGGCGGGCCCGAGACGAAAGCCCCGGGCGTCCGCCTGCTGGGAAGATCACGACACACGATCACCACCTGCGGGGGAGTGCGCCCATGAACGACCAGCCGACAGCCGACGGCCTGCTGCTGCGCCCCTTCGAGGACGCCGACGCGCCCGCCCTGATCGAGGCCTACCGGGACGAGGCGCTGCGCCACTTCACCCGCACCCCGGTGAACGACCCCGAGCAGGCCGCGCACTGGCTGCGCCTCCAGTACGAGGGCCGGGCGGCCGGCACCCGCTACGGCTTCGCCGTCCTGGAGGGCGGCGAACTCGTCGCCAACGTCGCGCTCAAGTACCCCACCCCCGGTGGCGAGGCGGCCGAGGTGGGGTACTGGACGGCGGCCCCGGCCCGCGGCCGGGGGGTGGCCCCGCGCGTGGTGGAGGCCCTCACCGCCTGGGCCTTCGCCACTTTCGCCGCCGACGGCCTGCGCCGGATCGACCTGCTGCACCAGGTGGACAACCCCGCCTCCTGCCGGGTCGCGGAGAAGGCCGGCTACTCCTTCGAGGAACTGCTCCCGGCCCATCCGCCGTATCCGCTGGACGGCCACCGGCACTCCCGTAAATGGCTGGACGGATCCCGATGACGTCGGTCACAGTGACCGAATGGCTTCTCTGGTACGACATGTGACGATCGACTGCGCCGACCCGTACGCCCTGGCCGGCTTCTGGGCCCAGGCCCTGGACGGCACCCGGGGCGAGGACGACCACCCGGAGGACCCGGTGGCCGTGGTGGAGTCCGCCGGGGCCTCGCTGCTCTTCATCCGGGTGCCCGACACCAAGTCGGTGAAGAACCGGGCCCACCTCGACCTCCAGCCGCAGGACCGCGGCCGGGAGGAGGAGGTGGAGCGCTTGGTCGCCCTCGGCGCCACCGTGCTGGCGGACCACCGTCTGCCGGACGGCAAGGGCTGGGTCACCCTGGCGGATCCGG
Source organism: Kitasatospora sp. NPDC056783 (assembly GCF_042789895.1). NCBI lineage: Bacteria > Bacillati > Actinomycetota > Actinomycetes > Kitasatosporales > Streptomycetaceae > Kitasatospora > Kitasatospora sp. NPDC056783. Next base: position 27,391 of record NZ_JBHUAF010000006.1, on the reverse strand, counting down.
AGGGCAACGAGTTCTGCGTCGAGCGCAGTCAGGCCGAGCGGGCCGTCACCGGCGACGCCTGAGCGCTGCTCGACCCGGCTCACTCGGGCCACTCACCCCTGGCCGCCCGCCAGATCCACGAGGACTCGCGCGGGCGGCCGTTCAGTTCCCCGCGCCCGGTGCACCAGAGCAGCACCTCCGCCGGGTGGGCGTCCGGCTCCTCCGGCGCGTGCGGGAAGAGCCGGTCGAGGACGAGGCGGCACAGCTCGGCGGGCGGCTGCCAGGGCAGGCCGAGGCCGCGGGTGATGTCGTGGGTGTGCAGCAGGGTCTCGGCGACCCCCATCGCGGCGAAGCCCGGGGGGTCGCAGGGCCCGTGGTGGTAGGCGCGCAGCCCGGGCGGGGCGGCGTCCAGGGCGGTGGCCAGCAGCTGCCCGGCGGCGTTGACCACGGTGAGCACCTGGGCCGGGCCGGCCTCGGGCCGGACGGTGAGGTCCAGCGGCAGGTAGCGGTCCCGGGGGCGGGCGGCGAGCTGGCCGGCGTAGGCGAGCAGGTCGTGGGCGATGTGGGCGGCCGTGTCGCGGCAGCTCCACTCCAGGGGCCCGGCGGGCGCGTCCCAGCCGCGGTCCCCGGTGTGCGGGGTGAGGACGGCCAGCGAGACGTCCAGGGCGGTTCGTACGGCGTCGCCGGTGCGCATGATCACTCCTTGGGAGGGGTGTCACACGATAGGCCCAACGCCGGGGCCCCGTGCCGGGAGTCCGTCCGATAATCGACCCTGTCCGACGCGTCTGCCGTCCCGTCCGCGAGCACCCAGGCAGGTACCCATGGCCAGAATCGCCGTGATCGGCGCCAACGGCACCATCGGCGGCGCCCTCGTCACGGAGGCGGCGGCGCGCGGGCACGAGGTCACCGCCGTGGTCCGTGACCCGGACCGCTACCGGGGCGGGGCCGCCGCCGTGGAGCGTGCGGACGTTCTGGAGCCGACGGACGTGGCCCGGGTGGCGGCCGGCCGGGACGTCGTGGTGAGCGCCGTCGGCGGCGGCGACGGCCCGGGCCACCTGGCACTGATCGAGCCCGCCGCCCGCTCCCTGGTCGAGGGCCTGCGCCGGCTGGGCGGGGCGGCGCCCCGGCTGATCGCGGTCGGCGGGGCGGGCAGCCTGGAGACCGCGCCGGGGGTGCGGGTCTGGGACGCCCCGGGCCTGCCGGAGCCGGTCCTCCAGATCATGCACGCGCACGGCGCGGCGCTGGACTACTACCGGACGGTCTCCGACCTGCCCTGGACGGTGCTCAGCCCGGCCGCCGAGATCGGCCCGGGGGAGCGGACCGGCCGCTACCGCACCGGCCTGGATCAGCTGCTCACCGACGCCGAGGGGCGCAGCCGGATCTCGGTGCCGGACTACGCGGTCGTTCTGGTGGACGAGATCGAGCAGCCCGAGCACATCGGCGAGCGCTTCACCTGCTGTTCCTGGTGAGGGCGCCGCTCCTGGTGAGGGCGCCGCTCCCGGTGAAGGCCCCGAGTGCGTCAGCCCAGCTGGACCGAGCGCTTGGCCAGGCCCATCCAGAACCCGTCGATGACGCTGCGCTGGCTGTCCAGGTCGGCCTCGCCGGCCCCGAGGGTGACGAACAGCGGCGCGAAGTGCTCGGTGCGCGGGTGGGCGAGGCGCCCGGCGGGGGCCTTGTGCTCGAAGTCGAGCAGGGCGTCCAGGTCGTGGGCCTCCAGGGCGCGCCGCCCCCAGTCGTCGAACTCGGCCATCACGGAGCTGATCCGCCCGTCGTTGCTGAGCGCCCGCAGGTTGTGGGTGAAGAAGCCGCTGCCGACGATCAGCACGCCCTCGTCGCGCAGCGGGGCGAGCTTGCGGCCGATCTCCATCAGCCGCCGCGGGTCGAGGGTGGGCAGCGAGATCTGGAGCACCGGGACGTCGGCGTCCGGGTACATCTCCACCAGGGGGACGTACGCGCCGTGGTCGAGTCCGCGGTCGGGGATGTCCTGGACGGGCGTGCCGGGGGCGCGCAGCAGCTTGCGCACGCGCTCGGCGAGCTCCGGTGCGCCGGGGGCGGCGTACCGGACCTGGTAGTAGTGCTCCGGGAAGCCCCAGAAGTCGTACACCAGCGGGAGGGTGGTGACGGCGCCGAGGGCGAGCGGGGCCTCCTCCCAGTGCGCGGAGACCATCAGGACGGCCTTGGGCTTCGGCAGCTCGGCGGACCAGGCGGCCAGTTCGCCCGGCCAGATCGGGTCGTCGGCCAGCGGCGGAGCGCCGTGCGACAGGTACAGGGCGGGCATGCGCTCGGGGGCCGCGGCGCTCATGGCGTCCTCCTCGGAGGTTCGGAGAGGTGGTCGGGGGTCCGGAAAGTTTGTTCAAATTTGAACGTCTATCGAGGTCGACGGTACACCTTCGTTCGAATTTGAACAACAGGAGTAGGATCCACCCCATGTCCCCACTGAGCGAACCCCGTTGGCTGGACCCGGACGAGGCGGCTGCCTGGCGGGGCTTCGTCACCGCGAGCAACCTGCTGAACCGGCGGCTGGAACGCCAGCTCAAGGAGGACTCCGGCCTCTCCCACCAGCAGTACGAGATCCTGGTGCACCTGTCCGCCGCCCCCGGCGACTCGCTGCGGATGACCGAACTGGCCGACAACCTGGTCACCTCCAAGAGCGGTCTGACCTACCAGGTCACCCAACTGGAGCGGATGGGCCTGGTCGCCCGCCGCTCCTGCCCCAGCGACGTCCGCGGCGTCATCGCCGAACTCACCGACCAGGGCCGCGAGACGCTGCGCCAGGCCGCGCCCGGACACGTCGCCCTGGTGCGGGAGCTGCTGATCGACGTGCTCAGCCGCGAGCAGCTCGCGGTGCTCGCCGAGGGCCTCGGCGCGGTCAGCGCCCGGCTGCGCCTGGAGGAGTGAGAACCGGCGGGAATGGTGAGACACGGCCTACTCCCGCAGGCCCGCCGCCCGCTCCAGCAGCAACTCCCGCTCCCGCTCGTTGCGGGTCAGCCCCGCCGCCCGCTCGAACTCCGCCCGGGCCTCCGCCGCCCGCCCCAGCCGGTCCAGCAGGTCGCCCCGCACGCTCGGCAGCAGGTGGTAGCCGCGCAGTGCTGGTTCCGCGGCCAGCTCGTCCACCAGCTCCAGCCCGGCCGCCGGACCCCGGTCCATCGAGACCGCCACCGCCCGGTTCAGCGCCACCACCGGGGACGGCGTCAACGCCAGCAGCCGCTCGTACAGCGCGGAGATCGTCGCCCAGTCGGTGTCCGCGTAGCGCCGCGCCTTGGCGTGGCAGGCGGCGATCGCGGCCTGCACCGCGTACGGACCGGCGCCCGCCCGCTGGAGGGCGTCGAAGCCGCGCCGGATCAGCAGCCAGTCCCAGCGGGCCCGGTTCTGCTCGGCCAGCAGCACCGGCCGGCCGTCCGGCCCGGTCCGGGTGGCCGTGCGCGAGGCCTGGAACTCCAGCAGCGCGGCCAGCCCGTGCGCCTCCGGCTCGGCCGGCACCAGCGCGGCCAGCACCCGGGCCAGCCGCAGGGCGTCCTCGCACAGCCGGGGGCGGAGCAGGTCGTCCCCCGCGGTCGCCGAGTAGCCCTCGTTGAAGATCAGGTAGATGACCTCCAGCACCGAGGAGAGCCGCCGCGCCCGGTCCTCCCCGTACGGCACCTCGAACGGCACCCCGGCCTTCGCCAGCGCCCGCTTCGCCCGGACGATCCGCTGCGCCACCGTCGGCTCGGGCACCAGGAAGGCCCGGGCGATCTCCGGGGTGGCCAGCCCGCCGAGCAGCCGCAGGGTGAGCGCGATCCGGGCCTCCGCCGAGAGCACCGGGTGGCAGGCGGTGAAGATCAGCCGCAGCAGGTCGTCGTCGATGTCGTCCGGCCCGGCCGGCTCCGGTGCCGGTACGTCCTCCAGCGACCGTCCCACCTCTGCGAGCTTGCGGGCGTAGACCTCCCGGCGGCGGACCAGGTCGATCGCCCGGTGCTTGGCGGCGGCCGTCAGCCAGGCGCCGGGATTGTCCGGGACGCCCTCGCGCGGCCACTGTTCCAGCGCGGCCACCAGGGCGTCCTGGGCCAGCTCCTCGGCGATGCCGACGTCCCGGACGATCCGCGCGGCCCCCGCGATGATCCGCGCGGACTCGATCCGGAACACCGTCTCGACGGCCGTCGCCGCCTCCCTCTGCGTCACGGCCACCCATCAGAGCAGCCGGGGCGGAGGGAGGCAAACGCGGGCACGGCCGTTACTTCGGCTACTTCGGCGGCTCCGGCATCTCGTCGATCTGCCGGACCTCCGCCTCCACCGGCCAGTGCACGGGGTGGGCCTGGAGGAAGCGCCGGGTCCACTCCAGGGCCTCGGCGCGGTCCTTGCACTGGAGGAGGGCGTAGCCGCCGACGACCTCCTTGGTCTCGGTGAACGGCCCGTCGGTGTAGCCGATCTTCCCGTCGTTCCAGGACAGCCGGGTGCCCTGGGAGGTCGGGGTCAGCCCGGCGGTCTCCAGCATCACCCCGGCCTTGGTGATCTCCTCGAACAGGGCTCCCATCCGCTGCTCGAAGCCCGGGTCCGGCGCCCAGCCGGTGCGGGCGTTCTCGTCGATGCGGATCAGCGTCATGAAGCGCGGCATGGTGACTCCTCGGTCGTGCGGGCGGGGCCTCTCCCCGCCTCTCACCCCTGCGTCGAACGGGTCGGCGCCGGATCGACACCCGTCGCGAAGAATTCTTCCGCCACTTTCCGATCCCCGCCCGGGGCCAGCAACTGCGAGCCGAATAGGACTCCATCCATCGCATCTGCGAATGGTGGGGCCATGGACCGGGTAGTGCTCCTGCGGGTCACGGCGCGGTGGCCCGGAGGAGGGAGCGCCCATGTCCCCGGTGAGACCGACCGTCCGCCTGCACGGCCACCTCGACCGCCCCGCCGAGCTGACGGTCGCCGAGCTGCGGGCCCTGCCCGCCCACCGGGTCGAGGCCGGCTTCGACTGCCTGACCTCGGGCGAGCAGCGTCACGGCTACGAGGGCCCGGCGCTGCTGGACGTGCTGCGCGAGGCCCGGCCCCGGATCGACTTCTCCGGCCGCAAGCAGCGGCTGCGCTTCCTGCTCTCCGTGGTCGGCGCCGACGGCCACCGGGCGGTGGTCTCCTGGGCCGAGATCGACCCGGACTTCGGAGGGCAGCGCATCCTGCTCGCCACCAGCGCGGACGGCGCCCCGCTGGACGCCGTCGGCCCGCAGCTCGTGGTGCCCGGCGACCACTGCGGCGCCCGCTACGTCAGCGCCGTCACCGAGGTCTGGCTCGGCCCCCTCGGCGACCGGGCGCACCCCACCGTCTGACGCCCGGCCGCTCGTGCGGGCCGACCCGCCCCGGTGGCCCCGCCCGCCCCGGTGGCTCGCCCGGCACGGGTCGGACGGGCTGCGAAGGCGCCGCGGGGGACGGCCGAACGGGCGTGGGCGGAAGGGCCGGACGGCAGTCCCAAATCACTCGCCGGAGCCGGATTTCCGTGCCAACATGCCCCATATGGGGACGATTCTGCACGGCACCTTGGTCACGCTCCGCCCGGCCACCGGCGAGGACATCCCGGTCCTCGCGGCCATCCGCGGCACGCCCGAGGTGTTCGCCCGCTGGCGGGGTGGCGACGACCTCGCCGACGAGGTCGCCAACGACCTGGAATCGCCCGGCACCGAGACCTTCGCGATCGACCTCGACGGCAAGGTGATCGGCGCCATCCAGTGGTACGCCAACAACGACGACGAGTACCGTCACGCCGGCATGGACCTCTACCTCGACCCGACGGTGCACGGCATGGGCCTGGGCACCGACGCGGTGCGCACGATGGCCCGGCACCTGGTGCACGACCACCACTACCACCGCCTGGTGATCGACCCGGCCGCGGACAACCTCGCCGCCATCCGCTGCTACGCCAAGGTCGGCTTCCACACCGTCGGCACCATGCGCCAGTACGAGCGCGGCCCGGACGGCACCTGGCACGACAACCTGCTGATGGACCTGCTGGCGGACGAACTGCGCGAGGAGTGACGAGCGAGGAGTGACGAGCAGGGGGCGCGGCCCCGGCCTCAGGCCGGGGTGGCGGGCGGCGGGCAGCCGCAGGAGCGGCGGACCACCAGCTTGGCCGGGAAGGTCCGGGCGCCCCGGGCCCGGCGCTCCGGCCCGCCGAGGACGAGCTCCAGCGCGGCGCGGGCCATCTCGTCCTGCGCCGTGGCGACGGTGGTCAGCGCGGGCCCGGCGATCACCGCCTCGGCGATGTCGTCGAAGCCGGCCACCGCGAGGTCCTCCGGCACCCGGATGCCGAGGTCGTCGGCGGCCCGCAGCAGGCCGATCGCCTGGTCGTCGGTCGCGCAGAACACCGCGGACGGCCGGTCCGGACGGGCGAGCAGGGCGAGCGCCTCGCGGTGCGCCCGGACCCGGTCGAACGGTGCCGGGACGAGCCGTCCCCCGGTGGGCAGCCCGGCCTCCTCCAGCGCGGCGGCCCAGCCGGCCGTGCGTCCGGTGACCGGGTCGTGCGGGCTGAGCGCCAGGGTGCCGCCGAAGCAGTGCACCTCGGAGTGCCCGTGCCCGAGCAGGTGGCGGACCACCTCGCGGGCGCCGCCCTCGTCGTCCGCGACCACGGCGACGCCGTCCTCGCTCTCCGCGCGGTGGTGCAGCAGCACCACCGGGGTGCCGTCGGCCACGTCGAAGCCGGTGAGCCCGGGGGTGGCCGGGTCCTGGGTGACCAGGATCAGACCGTCCACCTGCATCCCGAGGAAGGCCCGGATGTAGTGGGCCTCGCGCTCGTCGGCGTAGTCGGAGTTGCCGATCAGCAGCAGCCGGCCGTGCTCGGCGGCGGCCTGCTCGACGGCGTGGGCGAGCCCGGCGAAGAACGGCTGGCGGGCGTCCGGCACGACCATTCCGAGCAGGTCGGTCCGCCGCCGGGCCATCGCCTGGGCGACCCGGTTCGGCCGGTAGCCGAGCTCCTCGACCGCCGCGAGCACCCGCGCCCGGGTCGCCGGCGCCACCGGCCGCGGCCCGTCGTTGATCACATAACTCACGACCGCCGTGGACGTCCCCGCCACCCGCGCCACATCGTCCCGCGTCACCCTCGCCATGACCGTTGAGCCTACACAGCCCGTCGATCGGCTCCGATCAGCGCGTTTGCCGCCCCGGCGCGGGGGCCGCGCGAGGTCCCGGGAGTCAGTAGGCATAGTCCGCCGTGACGTCCGCGGAGAGGCCGAGGGCGCGTTCGGCGCGGGGGCCGCGCAGGGCCAGCAGGGTCTGGGCGAGCGCGTCCACGGCGGCCAGGTGGGCGAGCCGGCTGGCGGTGGTCTCCAGGCCGAAGACCAGGTCCTGCCCGCCCGCGACCAGGGTCAGGGTGGCCGTCCCGGTCAGCGGCGAGCGGGCGTAACTGGTGAGCGCCAGCACCTCGGCGCCGGCCTCGCGGGCCAGCCGGGCGGCGTCCACCACGCTGCGGGTGGCGCCGGTGTGACTGACGGCCAGGCAGACGGTGCCGGGCCCGAGCCCGGCGGCGGCCAGCTGGGCGGTGATCGGGTCGGCCGGGGCGTCCACCAGCACGCCGAGCGCGCGCAGCCGGTAGGCGAGGTCGAGCACCACCGCGCCGGACAGCCCGGCGCCGAGCAGCACCACCCGGCCCGCGCCGTCCAGCAGTTCGGCGGCGGCCCGGAGGTCGGCCGCGGGGAGGGTGGCGGTGAGGCCGTCCAGGGCGGCCCGGGCGGCGCGCAGCGTCTCGGCGAGCGCCCGGGCCGCCGGATCGCCCTCGTCGTCGGCGGGAGCGGGCGCGGCGGCGGGAGCCTGCCGGGCGGCGGCGATCTTCAGCTCCTGGTAGCCGCGGAAGCCCAGCCGCTGGCAGGCCCGGACCACCGAGGAGGGTGCGGTGCCGGCCAGCGTCGCGACGTCGCTGACGCTCAGGTGCACCAGGTCGGCGCCCCGGTCGAGCACCACCTGGGCGACCCGGGCCTCGGTGCCGCGCAGCTCGCCGAGCCGGGCCCGGATCTGCGCCGCCAGCCGGGATTCCAGGGGCGTGAAAAATTCGGAACGCTTTTCCATGGATCCAGGGTAGCGTGGAATCCTGTTCCGAGCCCGCCGGTTTCCGGCGGGCCGTTCGAGGGAGGCTCGTGATGTCCGGAGGCGTTCCGGCCGTGCCGGTGGCGGTGCTCGCGGCGGCCGTGCTGCACGCCGTCTGGAACGGGCTGGCGCACCGCCTCCCGGACAAGCTGGTCGGCTTCACGCTGATCAACCTGACGTACACCGCCTGCGCGCTCGTCCTGGTGGCGCTCAACCCGCTGCCCGCCGCCGCCTCCTGGCCGTACCTGCTGGCCTCGGTGGCGGTCCAGGTGACGTCCACGGTGCTGCTGCTGCGGGCCTACCAGCTGGGGGACTTCGGCCAGATGTACCCGGTCGCCCGGGGCAGCGCGCCGCTGCTGGTGGCGCTGATATCGGTCACCGTGCTCGGCCGGCACCTGGGCGTGGGCGAGCTGCTGGGCGTGCTGGTGATCTCCTGCGGTCTGATCGGGCTGGCCTTCGCCCGGGGGATACCCGGGCGGGCGCAGCTGCCCGCTCTCGGGGCCGCGGCCGGCACGGGCGTGATGATCGCCGTGTACACCGTGCTGGACGGCAGCGGCGTGCGGGAGTCCGGGACGGTCGGCGGCTACGTGGCCTGGCTGTTCCTGCTCCAGGGGCCGCTGCTGGCGCTGATCGTCCGGGTCCGGCGCGGCCGTTCGCTGCTCGCCGGGGCGGGCCGGGCGGTGCCGTTGGGGATCCTCGGCGGGGTGCTCTCGCTGACGGCGTACGGGCTGGTGGTCTGGGCACAGTCCCGGGGCGATCTGGCGGCGGTGGCGGCGCTGCGCGAGACCAGCATCGTGATAGCCGCGCTGATCGCGACCGTGGTGTTCCGCGAGCGCCTCGGCCGGCTGCGGCTGACGGCCGCGCTCACCGTGCTGGGAGGGATAGCCGTCCTGGAACTCGCCCGGCCCTGAGCGGCACGAGCCGTCGGGGCGCGGGCGAGGTCCGGGGTCGTTGAGGTCCGGGGTCGTTCAGGTGAGAGGACCTATGCCGCGTCGGGCACGACCACCGTCAGCGAGGTCTCCTGGTGCAGGAAGCCCAGCGCCTCGTAGACCCGGCGGGCCGGGTTGCCCTCGCTCACCACCAGGGTCATGTCGGAGAGCCCGCGGGCGGTGGCGTCGCCGATGGCCCGGCGCAGCAGGTCGGCGCCGAGGCCGCGGTAACCGCGTTCCGGGTGGCGGAAGACATCGGCGACCCACGGCCGGCCGTCACGGTCGGTGATGACCAGCCCGGCGACCACGCGGTCCTCGGCGTCCACCGCGAGGAGACTGGAGGGCAGCACCGGGCCGATGACGTTGCCGGCGAGCAGCGGGGCGATCCGCTCGGCCAGCACCTGGGCGTCCTCGCCCGGGTAGTGGTCGACGTGGTCGGAGCCGAAGGCCGCCCGCCAGGCCTCGTACAGCTCTCCGGGCGCGCGGTCGCAGGGCACCGCCCGAAGCCCTTCGCGCAGCGGCGTCCCGGCCCAGTCGGCGGGCGGGGGGTCGGCGCGCAGGTCGCGGCTGAACGTGTGGGCGTGCCGCAGCACCCGTGCGCCGTGCGCCACCAGTTCCTGCCCGAGCTCCGGGGAGCCGGAGACCACCCAGCCGGGCAGCTCGGCGCGGATGAATCCGGCGGCGTCCACCGACTCGTCCAGGACCTCCAGCAGATCGGCCCAGGGCCGCCCCTCCCGCTCGTCCAACAGGTAGCGCAGCACCGGCTCGCCGTCGGCACCCCGCCTGACCACCCAGTCCTCGGCCATGGCCCACCCCACAATCCTGTGATCGTCCGTCGGCGGCCCATGCTCACCGAGGCCCCGTCCGCGGGCAACCGGTTTTCCGTGGCGCACCGGCCGAGGGCCTTCCGGACCGCCGGCCGACGGTCCGGAAGGCCCTCGGTCACATGCGCGTCAGGTCACAGGAGCGTCAGGCCACGAGTGCGTCAGGCCACGGGTGCGTCAGGACACCACCGCCGCCCGGAGGCAGAGCACGTCCGGCAGGTGGGAGATCAGCAGTGACCAGCTCTCGCCCTCGTCGTGGCTGCCGTACACGTCGCCGGTCCGGTTGCCGAAGTAGATCCCGGCCGGGTCGGCGTCGTCGGTGCGCAGGGCGTCGCGCAGCACGATGCCGTAGTGGTCCTCGCCGGGCAGGCCCTGGGCGAGCTGCTCCCAGCTGGTGCCGCCGTCGGTGGTGCGGAAGACCCGACAGCGGCGGCCGGGCGGGATGCGGTCGTCCGCTCCGCCGAGCGGGAAGAGGTAGGCGGTATCGCCCCGGCGCGGGTGGGCGGCCACGGCGAAGCCGAACTCGGCGGGCAGCCCGTCCACGATCGAACGCCAGCTGCCGCCCCAGTCGTCGCTGCGGTAGACGCCGCCGTGGTTCTGGAGGTAGAGCCGGTCCGGATGGACCGGGTCCGGGGCGATCTTGTGCACGCACTGGCCGAACTCGGGGTACCGGCTCTCCTCCGGGAAGAACTCGGCGCGCAGGCCGGTGTTGGAGGGCTCCCAGCTGTCGCCGCCGTCCTTGCTGCGGTAGACGCCGCCGCTGGAGACGGCGACCAGCAGCCGCTGCGGGTCGCGCGGGTCGGTCAGGACGGTGTGCAGGCCCTGCCCGCCGTAGCCGGCGCCCCACTGCGGCCGCTGCGGGTGGTTCCAGAGCGGCTCGACCAGCGCGAAGGTCTCGCCGCCGTCGGTGGAGCGGAACAGCGCGGCGGGCTCGGTGCCGGCGTAGACGACGCCGGGGGCTTCCGGCCCGGCGGGCTGGAGCTGCCAGACCCGGGTGAGCGAGGCGCCGGTGGACTCCGGGAAGCGGATGGCCGGCCGCGGCGGCTCGAACCAGCTCGCGCCGAGGTCGTCGGAGCGCCAGACCGACGGACCCCAGTGACTGCTGTCGGCCCCGACCAGCAGTCTGGTCCGGCCGTCCCGGCGGTCGACGGACATCGAGTAGATCGCGTTCATCGGGAAGTGCGGCCCGCTGAAATCCCACGTCAGCCGGTCGCGGCTGCGGCCGAGAAAGAGGCCCTTCTCGGTTCCGACGGCCAACAGCACCTCGTTCATGCCACACACCACCTGGTCACGATCACGGCCCCCCGGGACGACCCCCGAATGCCAGTGTCCCGCCGACCACCGATGGCCACATCTCGCCGCGCCGGTCACCCGGGAGGCCGGCCGGCGCAGCTGCCCGGAGCCCGGAGGCGGGTGGGAGCGCAGGGGCGGGCGGGCGCGCCGGTCGGCTCCCGGCACCCGCCCGCCCGGGTTCACCCCCGGCAGTCCTCCAGCAGCCGCAGCCACACCTCGCTGATCGTCGGGTACGCGGGCACCGCGTGCCAGAGCCGGTCGATCGGCACCTCGCCGACCACCGCGACGGTCGCCGAGTGCAGCAGCTCGGCCACCCCGGGGCCGACCAGGCAGGCACCGACGATCACCTCCCGGTCCAGGTCGAAGACCACCCGGGCGCGGCCGCGGTAGTCGTCGCCGTAGAGCGAGGCCCCGGCGACGGAGCCGATCTCGTGGTCGACGGTCTTCACCCTGAGTCCGGCCTCCTCGGCGGCGGCCCTGGTGAGGCCGACGGCGGCGACCTCCGGTTGGGTGAACACCACCTGGGGAGCGCCCGCGAGGTCGGCGGACGCGGCGTGCGCGCCCCAGCGGGAAGTGTCCAGAGGGTGCCCCTGAACGCGTGCGGCGATCGCCGCGCCGGTGATCCTGGCCTGGTACTTGCCCTGGTGGGTGAGCAGTGCCCGGTGGTTCACGTCCCCGGCGGCGTAGAGCCACTCGCCGTCGACGCCCAGCACCGTGCAGCTGTCGTCCACCTCCAGCCAGTCGCCCGGCTTCAGGCCGACCTGCTCCAGCCCGATGTCGGCGGTGCGCGGGGCCCGGCCGGTCGCGTACAGCACCTCGTCGGCCGTCAGCGTCCCGCCGTCGTTCAGGGTGAGGGTCACCGGCCCCGAGCCGTCGGCCCGCTCCAGCGCGGTGACCTCGGCGCCGAAGCGCACGTCCACCCCGGCCGCCCGCAGGCCGTCGGCGACCAGCTCGCCGGCGAACGGCTCCATCCGGGGCAGCAGGCCGCGGCCGCGCACCAGCAGCACCACTTCGGAGCCGAGGGCCCGCCAGGCGGCGGCCATCTCCACTCCGACGACCCCGCCGCCGACCACCGCCAGCCGCCCGGGGACGCTCTGCGCGCCGGTCGCCTCCCGGTTGGTCCAGGGGTGGACCCCGGCGAGCCCGGGGACGTGCCCGGGCAGCACCGGGCGGCTGCCGGTGCACACCGCGACGGCGTGCCGGGCGGTGAGCACCCGCTCGCCGCCGTCCTCGGCCTCCACCGTCACCGTCCGCACCCCGGCGAGCCGGCCGTGGCCGCGGACGAGCTCGATGCCGGTGTCGCGCAGCCACCGCACCTGGCCGTCGTCCTTCCAGTCCGAGGCGAAGGAGTCCCGCCGGGCCAGCACCGCGTCCGGGTCCAGCCGCCGGTCGCCGACCGCCTCCCGGGAGCCGGCCACCGCCCGCGCGTCGGCCAGCGCGGCCACCGGGCGCAGCAGTGCCTTGCTCGGCATGCAGGCCCAGTACGAGCACTCGCCGCCGACCAGTTCGGCCTCCACGATCACGGTGCGCAGCCCGGCGGCGACGGTCCGGTCGGCCACGTTCTCGCCGGTCGGGCCCGCCCCCAGGACGATGACGTCGTACTCCTCGGCGGTGCTGGTCATGCCCGGTCCTCCGTCGTCTCGATGGCCGCCCCGGCTCGTGCGGCGGGGGCGGTGGGCGGGTGCCCGCAGTGGTCGGACAGCCGGGAGCCCCCGCGGCGGAGCGGGCCGCGGCCGGTTGCGGTCACGTACCCGAGCCTGGCCCGGACCGCCTCCGACGGCCACTTCTCGCGGTGGCCGCGCGACCGGGCGACCGGTCCGAGGCCCCGGCCCGCCCCGAACTCCGGCACGGCGGCGGACGGTTCGGTACGGCTCGGCTGTTCGCTCACGGGGCCCGCTCTCCGCTCGGGTACGGCTCGGGCCCCATCCTGCCGAACCGGGCGCGGTCGCGCGACGGACGGACACCCCGAGGGCGCCGTCGGAACAGCGGCGGACGCGGACGGAACAGGCCGTGCGCTCCGAGCCGGACCGGGTCGTCCCCGAGCCGGACCGGGTCGTCCCCGAGCCGGAGCGCCCGGCCGGGACGGGGCTCAGAGCTCGGCGAGCTCCGCGAGCACCGTCGCGGTGTCGGCCGGTCGGGAGAACATCGGCCAGTGCCCGGTGGGCAGTTCGCGCAGTTCCCAGTTCGGACCGGCCAGCCCGGCGAAGAACGGGTGCCCGGAGGCGATCAGCTCACGGACCTGGTCGAGCGGGAAGGAACAGGAGACCAGTGCCTGCGGCAGCTTCGCCCCGGCACCGGTCAGCCGCAGCCGGTCGCGGAACGCCCCGGCCGGTTCCGGGGTGGCGAGGGAGCGGACCCGGGCGAGGGCCGCCCCGTCCAGCCCGGCCACGCTCGAACCGTGCTCGGCCAGGTACTCCCAGGACGGCAGCGGGAGCCGTCCGTCCACCATCGAGCCGTCCGCCGTCCGCCGGAAGTCCGGCTGCCACAGCTCGTACACCGACGAGCCGTCGGCCATCGGGCCGCTGTCCAGGTACACCACCCGGCGGATCCGCTCCGGCATCCGGTCCGCGAGCCCGCCCACCGGGGCGCAGGCGCCGCTGTGGGCGACCAGCACGACCTCCCACAGGTCCTCCCGGACCAGCAGCTCGGCCAGGTCGGCGATGTGCTCCTCCAGTCCGAACTCGCCTTCTTCGCCGGCCCGTTCGGCCAGCCCGGGCAGGCTCACGGCATGGACGCGGTGCCCGGCCGCGCGCAGCGGCGCGGCCACCTCGTCCCAGGCCCAGGCGCCGAGCCAGAACCCGGGGACCAGTACGAACGTGCTCATGGTGGATCGCTCCTTCATCGGTGGGATGTCCGGGACGTGCCGGGGGAGGCCGGCGCCCGCCTCCTCCACCGCCGACTCTAGGATCGAATCCGGACAGAAGTCGCCCGGATTTCGGGCGGCGGGCGGCACGAGACGGGAAGGAGCGCATGGTGGAGCATCCGGTCAGTCGCGTCCTCGCCCTGCTGGAACTGCTCCAGGACCGCCCCGGCCTGACCGGCGGCGAACTGGCCGCCCGGCTCGACGTGGACGAGCGCACCGTCCGCCGCTACGCCGCCCGGCTGGCCGAACTCGGCATCCCCGTGGAGGCCGACCGCGGCCGCTACGGCGGCTACCGCCTGCGGCCCGGTTACCGGCTGCCGCCGCTGATGCTCAACCCGGACGAGGCCGCCTCGGTCGTGCTCGGCCTGCTGGCCGGCCGCAGCTCCGGCCTGTCGGTGGGGGAGGGGGCCACCGAGACCGCGCTCGCCAAGATCCAGCGGGTGCTGCCCCCGCCGCTGCGCGAACGGGTCGCGGCCGTCGAGCAGACCCTCGGCCTGACCGCCATCCCGGCGGCCGGCCCCGGCCCGGCCGCCACCGCGCTGTTCACCCTGGCCGAGGCCGCCCGCAGGAGGCGCCGGGTGCGGCTCGGCTACCGGGACCGCGAGGACAGACCCAGCGAGCGCGAGTTCGACCCGTACGGGCTGGTCTTCCACTCCGGCCGCTGGTACACCACCGGGCTCGACCACCGCAGCGGCGAGCCGCGCACCTTCCGGCTGGACCGGATCATCCGGGTGGAGCAGGGCGAGGCGGGGTTCGAGCCGCCCGAGGACTTCGACCCGGTCCAGCGGGTGGTGGAGTCCCTGGCCGCGGCGCCCTGGCGGTACCGGGTGGAGGTGGAGCTGGAGACGACCCTCGCCGAGGCCCGCCGCCGGCTGCCGCCCGCCGCCGGAACGCTCACCGAACTCGCCGGGGGCCGGGTGCTGCTGCGGGCCCGGGCGCAGAACCTGGACGGCGTCGCGGCCCTGCTGGCCGGCCTCGGGTGGCCGTTCGTCGTCCGTGAGCCCGCCGCGCTGCGCGCCGAGGTCAGGGCCCTCGCGTCCCGGCTCGCCGCCTGGGGCGCGGAACCGGCCTGAGACCGGCCCGACCACCGCCTCGGCGCGGCGTGGGACCGGCCCGACCACCGCCCCGAACCGGCCTGGGACCGCTCCGGGCGGGGCTTCGGACACGCCGGAGGCCCGGGGGGGCGACGCTCCCCGGGCCTCCGCCGTACCGGAACCGGATCAGGCCTGGCCGCCGGCCGCCTGCTCCTCGGCGACCTTGCGCTTCACCTCGGCCATGTCCAGGCCGCGGGCCTGCCCGATCAGATCCTCGAACACCGCCTCCGGCAGCGCGCCGGGCTGGGAGAAGACGAGCACGCCCTCGCGGACGATCGCCAGCGTCGGGATCGACTGGATGCCGAACGCGGCGGCCAGTTCCTGCTGCGCCTCGGTGTCCACCTTGGCGAAGACCAGGTCCGAGTGGCGCTCGGCCGCCTTCTCGTACACCGGGGCGAACTGGCGGCACGGCCCGCACCACCCCGCCCAGAAGTCGATGAAGACGAAGTCCTTGCCCTCCGGGCCCGGGACGATGTCGTCGAAGTTCTCCTTGGTCAGCTCGACCGTGTTGCTCATCTCGTGATTCCTTCCCTTCCGGAAGTGGTGGCGGCCAGGCCATGTAGCCGCCACAACGGTCCCGGTCGGCGGGGTATTCCGCACACTGCCGACGGCCGGTTGAGCAGTCGGCGGCCGCCGCCCGTACCGGAGGGTGTCCGGCCCGACCCCTTCCCACCGCGGGAGGCACCCCATGCACGGCACGACCCGCACCCGCCGGACCGTCCTGCTCACCGCGTCCGGCCTCGCGGCGGCCGCCCTGATCGCCGGCTGCGGATCGTCCGGCGGCTCCTCGGGCCACTCGGCGGCCCCGAGCGCCCCGGCGAGCTTCACCCTGCGGACCGAGCGGGACCCCAGACTGGGCACCGTCGTCACCGACAGCGCCGGCTTCACGCTCTACCGCTTCGACCAGGACGGGCACAACCCGCCGGAGTCGTACTGCAACGGCGGCTGCGCCGTCGTCTGGCCGCCGGAGCACGCGAGCGGCGACGTCACGGTCAAGGGCATCGACGGCAAGCTGGTCGGCACCGTCACCCGGTCCGACGGCACCAAGCAGGTCACCCTGAACGGCTGGCCCGCCTACCGCTACTCGCCGGACACCAAGCCGGGGGACACCAGGGGCCAGGGCGTCGGCGGCACCTGGTTCGCGCTGACCCCGAGCGGCGGCAAGGCCGGCGCACCGGGCGGCTCCACGCCGAGCCCCTCGATGCCCGGCACCTCGGGCTACTGACCGGTGCCGACCGTCGCCCAGGAGGCCCGGGTGCGCAACGATGAAATGGTGACCGAGGAGCACCCCGTCGGCCGCGCGGGCGGCCACGGCACGGGAGCGCCGGACGAGGACCTGATGCGCGCCCTGTACCGGGAGCACGCCGGACCGCTGTTCGGGTTCGTGCTCCACCTGGTCGCCGGGGACCGGCAGCGGGCCGAGGACGTCGTGCAGGAGACGCTGGTCCGCGCGTGGCGGAACATCCACCGGCTCGACCCGGCGGCGGGCTCACTGCGGCCCTGGCTGGTCACGGTCGCGCGGCGGATCGTGATCGACGGCCACCGCAGCGCGCTGGCCCGCCCGCGCGAGGTGGACGCGGCGGTGCTGGAGCAGTTGCCCGCCGAGGACGAGATCGACCGGGCGCTGCGGATGATGACCGTCGCGGACGCGCTCGGCGACCTCTCGCCCGCGCACCGGGAGATCATCGTCGAGACCTATCTGAAGGGCTGCACGGCCAACGAGGCGGCCGCCGAACTCGGCATCCCGGCCGGGACGGTGCGCTCGCGGGTGTTCTACGCACTGCGCTCGCTCAGGCTCGCCCTGGAGGAACGGGGAGTGACATCGTGACCAAGCACCCCGGCCCCGAGCACGACGCCGGCCCCGGGCCCGAACGCGACCCTGGCCCCGCCCCCGCCCCCGCCCCCGGCCCAGGCCCGGAGCACGCCGACGCCGGCGCCTACGTCCTCGGCCTGCTGGAGCCCGCCGAGCACGCCGCCTTCGAGCGGCACCTCGCCGACTGCCCGCAGTGCGCCGGGCAGGTGCGGGAACTCGGCTTCACCGAGCCCCTGTTGGCCGAGTACGCGGCCTCCGCCCGGGCCGTCGGCGCGGACCCGGCCGGCCCCGCCCCGCGGCCGGACCCGCGACTGCTGGACCGGCTGGTCGCCGAGGCCGGCGCCGCCCGGCACCGCGGCCGGGTGCGGCGGCTGGTGCTGGCCCTGGCCGCGACCGCGATGGTGGCCGCGGGCCCCGCCGTCACGGCCGCGGTGCTCACCGCCGACAACGCCCCCTCCGTGGTCGCCGCCGCCGAGCAGTTCAGCGCCACCGACCCGGCCACCGGCGCGCACGCCACCGTCGGCCTGGACGGCACCACCTGGGGCACCCGAGTGAGTCTCCGACTGTCCGGCGTGCAAGGCCCGTTGACCTGCCGGCTGGTCGCCGTGGCGCGTGGCGGAGAGCAGCAGACGGTCACCACCTGGTCCGTCCCGGCGGGCGGCTACGAGGGCGGGGGCGCCACGGTGCGCACCACCGGCGGTGCGGCGCTCCAGCCGGGCGACATCGACCACTTCGAGGTCCGCGTCCAGGACGGCGGCGCGCTGCTCGTCGCGGTCCCGGCGCACCACACCTGACCGCCGGCGGATCGCGGGCCGAGCGGGACGACGGCTCCCGTGCCGAGCAGGAGCGGCAGGTCGACCGGCTCCGCGGTGGCCTCACCCATGGCACCCACCCCTCCGTGAACGCGTTCGGCTCGCCTCGGGAGCCACCTCCGTCACGGCTGGCCTGGTGTTCACCGGGGGTGCGGCGCACTCTGGAGGAGTAACCGATGGAGGTGATCCGCCATGAAGACTCTGGTCGGTTGGCACATCGAGATGGAGTTCCGCGAGGAGGGGGCGCGGACCAGCGCGGCCGCGCTGCTGCGGCTCGGCGACGGGAGCGAGCTGCGAGCCCACGGCTACAGCAGCAGGCACCCCTCCGACCCGGAACAGCTGAGGGTCGGCGAGGAGATCGCGGGGGCCCGCGCGCTCAACGAGCTCGCCTCGCAGCTGCTCACCAAGGCCCACGGCGAGATCCAGGACGTCAGCCCGGTCCCGACCCACCCGCTGTTCTGACCTCCCGGCGGCCGGGCGCCGGTCCCGGAGACGCCGGGCGCCGGGGCCGCCCGTCCCTGGGCCCCCGGCGCTCGACGAGTTCATCGGCCAAGCGATTCCGGTGAGCTGATGATCCGTCAGTTGGCGCTGTAGGTGGCCGGTGGCAGCCACTCCGGCCCCACCAGCCGCTGTTCCAGTTCGTTCGGCGTGATCCGGATGCCGACCGTCCCGGCCAGCCCCACCCGGAACCGGCTGCGGGCCAGTGCGATCAGCGCCGTCAGGCCGTACTTGTTGATCAGCGAGGTGCGGTAGCGCGCGGTGTCGTCGGCGTCGCAGAACCGGGCCCGGGCCGGGACCGCCCGGCCGGTGGGGCGCCCGTGGGCGTCGCAGGGGCCGATCAGCACCCGCGGGTGGTGGCGGATGCGTTCGGCCTCGCCCGAGTGGGCCGGGGTCCAGACCCCGAGGGCGGCGCCGTCCGGCACCACCCAGAGCTGGGACTCGATTCGGCTGCCGTCCTCGCCGAAGGTGGTGAGCAGGAGGTACCTGCTGTCGGCGAGCCGGTCGGTTCGGTGGTGCACCTGTCCTCCCTGTGCCGTCGGGGGGTGCGGGTCGGTGCCCGTGGCCCTCGGTGATCTCGCGGGAACTCCTCGGCGGTGGGCTTGGGGATCGGGCCGCCCTCGCCGTGGAAACCGCGGGAGGACCGGCTCCGGGTGCGGGTGAGCACCCCCGCCGGGCGGGCCACTCCATTCTCGTCCACCGGGGCGGGCAGTTCGAGGGGGCGGGGCTGTTCGTGCGCCGCGAGCCGGTGCGGTTCCGAACTTTCACCCGGGGGCCTTCTCCGTGAAGCCCGGTCCGGAACCGGCGAGCGGGCCGGCCGGAAACGGCGAGCGGCCCGCCCGGTGTCGTGGAAGACACCGGACGGGCCGCGTACGCACCCGAGAGGACGGGACCCCCTGGGGGTCAGTGCGCCATCACCGGCACCTCGTTCTTCGCCTCCGAGCCCGTCGCCGAGCCGGCCGCGGCACCGGGCCGGCCGGCGTTGACGAAGGTGAAGGCGACCACGGCCGCCGCCGCCAGGATGCCGAAGGACACCCAGATCGCGGTCGAGAAGCCGTGCACCATGCCCTGGAACTGGAGCGCCCTGGCGGCCTCCGGAGAGGTGGCCGAGGCGATCGCGTGAGAGGCCAGCCAGCTGGTGGTGGCGCTCGCCGCGATGGTGTTCAGCAGCGCGGTGCCGATGGCGCCGCCGACCTGCTGCGAGGTGTTGACCATGGCCGAGGCCACGCCCGCGTCGCGCGGCTGGACGCCGTGCGTGGCGAGGCTCATGGCCGGCATGAACGCGGTGCCCATGCCGAGGCCCATCAGGACCAGGCCGGGCAGGATCAGCGCCGGGTAGGAGGTGTCCACGCCGATGTGGGCCAGCAGGAACATTCCGGCCGAGGCGACCAGGAAGCCGGGAGCCATCAGGTACCGGGCCGGGACCCGGGTCATCAGCCGGGCGCCGATCTGGGTCGAGCCGGTGATCATGCCCGCCACCATCGGAAGGAAGGCGACACCGGTCAGCACCGGGCTGTAGCCGAGCACGATCTGCAGGTAGTAGGTCAGGAAGAGGAACAGGCCGAACATGCCGATCACGGCCATGCCCAGCGACAGGTACACCCCGCCGCGGTTGCGGTCGAGCACCACGCGCAGCGGCAGCAGCGGGGCCTTGACGAAGGACTCCACCGCCACGAAGGCGGACAGCAGCACGGCGGCCGCGATGAACAGCCCGATGGTGGTGCCGGACGACCAGCCGTCCGACTCGGCCCGGGTGAAGCCGTACACCAGCGAGACCAGGCCGGTGGTCACCAGCAGCACGCCGGGGACGTCCAGCTTGTTGCGGTTGCGGCCCTCGGCGGGCTCGCGGATCACCAGCACGGCGCCGACGGCGGCCACGATGGCGAACGGGATGTTGACGAAGAACGTCCAGCGCCAGTTCATGTACTCGGTGAGCAGACCGCCGAGGATCAGACCGATGGCGCCACCGCCACCGGCGATCGCGCCGTAGATGCCGAACGCCTTGGCGCGCTCCTTGGCCTCGGTGAAGGTCACGGCGAGCAGCGACAGCGCGGCCGGCGCGAGCAGGGCGCCGAACAGGCCCTGGAGCGCGCGGGCGCCGAGCAGCATCGCGGTGTTGGCCGCGGCGCCGCCGAGCGCGGAGGCGAGGGCGAAGCCGGTCAGACCGACGATGAAGGCCCGCTTGCGGCCCCAGAGGTCCGCGATCCGGCCGCCGAACAGCAGCAGGCCGCCGAAGGCCAGCGCGTAGGCGGTGATCACCCACTGGCGGTTGCCGTCGGAGATGCCCAGGTCCCGCTGTGCGGACGGGAGGGCGATGTTCACGATGGTCGCGTCGAGCACGACCATCAGCTGGGCGAGGCCGATGAATATCAGCGCCTTCCAGCGCCGGGGATCGGGCAGCGTCGCCGGTCGGGCGTCGGTTTGAGGCATGGGGGTACTCACTTCACGGTGCGTATGGGCGTGCGCGAACGGTCGACCGCCGTACGGCAACGGCAGGTCGCCGTACGGGCGGGCGTGGTGAAAACGGCGTACGGGGGCGCGGCGGTGCGCCGCCCGGCGGCCGGTGTCGGTGGTCGGTGCTGGTGGCTCGGTCAGTTCTTGTTCTGCTGGAAGTCCTCGAAGGTCGCGGCCCGGCCGGGCAGCGTCGAAGGCGCCGACGCGCGCAGGCCGTCCAGGAAGATCTGCAGGTGCCGGTGGACGAAGTCGTCGAGCAGCCGGCAGGAGGTGTTCGGCAGCGGGCGGGTCAGCTGGCTCATCGCGATGAACAGGTCACCGGGGTCGACGTCCGGCCGCAGCTCGCCCGCGGCCCGGGCGTGCTCCATCAGCCCGCCCACGGCGGACTGGAGGCGCTCCCGGACCTCGGTGAACTCCGGGTCGTGCGGGTCGAGATGGCTGCTGAACAGGGTGCAGAGGCCGCCGACCTTCTCCTCGACGGACGCGTGCGCGAACCGCTGGAGGGCGTCGAACGGGCCGCCGCCGTCAGAGGTGTCCGCCTCCGTCATCGCCAGCTCGGCGCGGGCCAGGAGGCGGTTCTTGACGAACAGCACCACCTCACGGATCAGCGCCACCCGGTCCGGGAAGTTCCGGTACAGCGTGGCGTTGCCGACCCCTGCCCGCTTCGCGATCTCGTCCAGCGGCACGTCCGCGCCGAACTCGACGAACGCGTCCCGGGCCGCCAGGACGATCCGCTCCCGGTTCCGGCTCGCGTCCGCACGCAACTTCGGCGTGCGCGCACTCCCCGTGGGAGGGACCGGCTCGGTGGCGGTGGTCACGACGACTGCTCCTCATCAGGATGCGGGGAACTTCTCCCCGGTTCTTCCAACGTACTCCGAAACGGGGAATCCGTCCCCGGAATTTCCGGCACAGATGTGACCTGCGTCACATTGATGATCGAAGTGTCCGGCTCGGGCATGATCGCGTCGAGAAGCCGCGCGCCTACGCCGAGGCCGGCATCCCGGTCTACCTGCTGATCGACCGCGACTCCGCCGAGGTCGTCGTCCACAGTCAGCCCGACGGTGTCCGCTACGAGACCGTTCGGACCCTCCCCTTCGGCAAGAGCGTCCGGCTGCCGGACCCGGTGGGGATCTCCCTGGAGACCGAAGCGCTCAAGAACCGGGTGCGCTGATCCCGGGCATGGCTTCCCCGGGGTGGCGCGGGCGGCCGCCTAGGCTGTGGGCGTCCCGGGCGGCCGGTGGGCCGTCGGAGCCGGGAGGGGCCCGGCGGCCGGGCGGGCGGAGGAGGTTCGCGATGGGCAGCGGTGAGACGGTCGCCAGGGTGCGCTGTGTGGCGGCCGTGCCGTGCTGGGTGAGCCTGATGGCCCGGGACCTGGAGGACACGAAGGAGTTCTACGGGCCTCTGCTCGGCTGGGAGTTCGAGCCGGGCCCGGACCGCTTCGGGCCGTACCTGCACGCGGTGACCGGCGGTGAGGCGGTGGCCGGGCTGGGCGTCGCCGGGTTCGGCGCGGTCCCGCTCGCGTGGACCAGCTACTTCGGGACGGAGAGCGCCGACGCCGCCGCCGACGCGGTGCGTGAGCGCGGCGCGACGCTGGCGGTCGGCCCGCTGGCCTTCGACGCCGGCCGGGTGGCCTTCGCGGCGGACCCGGCGGGCGCGGTGTTCGGCATCTGGGAGGGCCCGCTGGGCCGCGCCCGGAGGCTGGACCTGCCCGGGGCCCCGGTCTGGATCGAGCTGCGCACCCCGGACCCGTTCGCGGCAGCGCTGTTCTACGGCGAGGTGTTCCGCTGGGACGGCCGCGACCCGGAGCGCTTCGACGTCCGCTGGGAGCACGACCGGGTGGTGCTGCGCGCCGAGGGCCACAGCGTCGCGGCGCTGGCCAAGGAGCAGGCGGGCGGCCCGGCAGGGATGCCGCCGCACTGGGAGGTGTCCTTCGCCGTCCCGGACACGGACCGGGCGGTGGCCCGGGCCGCGGAGCTGGGCGGCGGGGCGTTCGGGCCGGCCTTCGACTCCCCGTACGGGCGGGTGGCCCGGCTGCGGGACCGCGAGGGCGCCCGGTTCGCGGTGATCAGCCCGAAGGGCTGAGTCCGCGGCGCCGGGCCCGGAGCGCCGTTCGGCCCGGAGCGCCGTTCAGCCCGGAGCGCCGTCAGTCAGGGGCGTCGAACTCCGCCCGTTCCGCCCGCAGCCGCTCGCCCAGTGCAGCCCGGGCAGCGGCGGGAAGGGCCTTGCGGGCGGCCGGGAACAGTTGCCTCTCCTCGCCGCGCAGGTGCCGTCGCAGGGTTTCGGCGAGGCCGCCCAGCAGGGTGTCGAAGGCCGGGTCACCCGGCGCGAGCCCCTGGAGGTCGGAGAGGTACTGCCCGATCGCCAGGTGGTCGTGGATGCTGTCGAACACCAGCGCCCCACCGTCGGGCACGTCGTGCTGCACCAGCGGGAAGAGGTGTTCCTCCTCGTCGGCGCAGTGGGTGAAGAGCAGGTCGGTCAGCCGGGACACCAGCTCGCCGCGTTCGGGGTCGCCGGACGGCGCGGCCTCGATCCGGTCGAGCAGTTCGACGGCCGCCCGGTGGTCGGCGGTGAACTCGCCGAGGATGTCCGGCCTGCGGTTCATGGCCGGCCCGCCTCTCGCACGGAAGACTGCCCCCGCCGCTTTCCAGTATCCGGCGTCGGACCACCCGCCGGGGAGGCGAGCCCAGTCCGCGAGGCGCGCTCCGCCGGCGAAACGTCCCAGGCCCGCGAAACCCCCCACGCCGACGAGGCGCGCTCCGCCCGCGAGGCGTCCCACGCCAGGAACGTGCGCCCCCGTCCGAGGATCGCGCCCCGGGAACACGCCGGTCACCCGCCGTCCCGTCGCCCGGCGAGGGCGAGCAGCCGGGTCTGCGGGCCGGCGTCCGGGGGCACCGGCAGCGGCGGGTCGAAGAGCCCGCTGCCGGAGAGGTCCCCGTACCCGGCGAACTCGCCGAGCGCGAACTCGACGAGTTCGGCCGGGAGCCGGGTGAGCCGTCCGGTGCCCTCGGCGAGGTCCCAGGAGTGGATCACCAGGTCGGTGGTGAGCTGGTCCAGGTAGTACTGGCCCGAGGCGTCCGCGAAGGAGAGGTGGACGGTCAGCTCGGTGGCGCCGGGCACGGCCCAGGCCTCCCGGGCGGCTTCGGCGGCCTCCGTCCAGGCGGTGACCGGGTCGTCGCCGAGCACGTCGCCGTCGAAGCGCCCGCCGACCTCGCCGATGGTGGCACCCATCAGCAGCTCGGGCACCCAGAGCTGTTCGCCGGTGAGGTGGTTGACCAGGTCGCGGACGGACCAGTCGGCGCACGGGGTGGGGGAGTCCCACTGGTCGGGGGTGATCAGCCGGACGCGCTCGCCGAAGGCGGTCAGCGCCTCGGGGTACGGGGTGCCGTTCCGTGCCGCCCGTCGGGGTTGCCTGCGTTGAGCCATGTCTCCACCCTCCCCGGCCCGCGCGGGGCCCGCGAGTCGCCGATGGAGCGTCAGTTGTTCAAATTCGAACTTCGCGGTACGGTCGGGAGAGCGGCAGGTTCAAATTTGAACAATGGCCTCGGGTGACGACCCGCGCCGGCCGCATCACCACATCCCTCGCACGCGTCCGGCCCGTGCCGGACGGCGACCGAACCCCGATCGATGGAGACGCGCATGCCGAGCAGCAGCCCGAGCACGACCGCCGCCACCACCACCGTCAGCCCGGCCCGGGACACCTCCGGGCCCGCGACGACCTCCCCGCACGCCTATGACGCCGGACTCCTGCTCCTGCGCCTGGTCCTCGGCCTGACCATGGCCGCGCACGGCAGCCAGAAGCTGTTCGGCTGGTTCGGCGGTGGCGGGATCGACGGCACCGGTCAGTTCTTCACCATGAGCGGCTACCCGGCCGGCCACGCCATGGCCGTGGTCGCCGGACTCACCGAGACGCTGGGCGGACTCGCCCTCGCCGTCGGCCTGTTGACCCCGTTGGCGGGTGCCGCGATCGTCGGCACGATGGTCAACGCGGTGGCCGTCACCTGGGGCGGCGGCTTCTTCGCCCCGAAGGGCAGCGAGTACGAGCTGCTGCTGACGGCCGGTGCGGCCGCGCTCGCCCTGACCGGCCCCGGCCGTTACGCCGTGGACCGCTTCCTCCCGGTGGTGCGGGCGCACCGCCTGGTGTACGGCGTGGCCGCCGTCGTGGTCGGCCTGGTGACGGCGGGCGTGATCCTGCTGCTCCGCAAGTAGTGGTCCTCGCGAGGAGGGCCAACCGGCCGTCCTGGCAGGGGTCTTGAGGCTCCGCCGGAACATCGGCCCGGAGGTCGTGGTGGCGAACCGTCACCACGGCCTCCTTGCGTTTCCCCCGCAATCCGCGCACAGCGCCCAGGGTTCCCAAGGCCATGTGGGATGTGCAATGGTACATGTCACACCCCCCACCGTGTTCACGGCGGATCCGCCCCACGCGGCGCCGCCGCCAACGGTCCTCGACACCCCCACCGGCCGCGCCCCAACTCGCGGCCGACGACGGCCCGGAGGCCCCCACGTGAGCCCATCCCGTCTGCCGCGATTCCCGCGGCCGGCAAGCTTGTTGACGTTGCTGCTGTCCCTGTTCCTGGCGGTCGGACTGTTCGCCCCGCAGAGCCAGGCCGCTCCCGCCGCTCCCGGTGGCGCCCCCACCGCCGGCACCCCCGCCGGACCGGCCCCGCAGCCCGCCACCGATGCCCCCCGACTCGCCGACGGCGAGCGGAAGTCGGTCTCGGCCGACCGTCGCGCCCCGCTGCCGCTGGACACCCGGCCGGCCGAGGTGCGCCGGTCCGCCACACCCAACGGCCTCGCCGCGACGGCCCAATCGGCCTGCGCCACCGGTGACTTCACCGGTCGGACCGGAAGCGACCTGGTCCAGCACGTCAAGGCTGCCGACATCTCCTGCATCAACAGCCTGTTCCAGCTCGCCGGCGGCGACGCGCGGGGAGCGTTCCGCGAGGAGCAGATGACCACGGTGGCCTACGCGCTGCGCGACGCGGCGGGCAGCTACCCGGGCGACAACTCCACCTCCGTCGAGCAGTTGGTGCTGTTCCTGCGCGCCGGCTACTACGCGCAGTGGTACCACCCGGGTGACGTCGGCACGTACGGCACCGCCCTCCAGACCGCGATCCGCTCCGGTCTGGACGCGTTCTTCAACAGCGCCCACTCCCGAGACGTCAGCCAGGGCAACGCGCCGATCCTGGGCGAGGCCGTCACCCTGATCGACAGCGCGCAGGAGAACATCCGCTACCTGCCGGTGGTCAAGCGGCTGCTGGCCGACTACACCGGCTCCACCTGGAACCCGGCCGGCATGGCCTGGGGCCTGAACCCGGTGTTCACCGTGCTGTTCCGCGGCCACCAGGTGACCGGCTTCGACGCGGCCGTCGAGGCCGACCCGAGCGTGCTGGACGCGCTGTCGGGCTTCGCCGCCCGCAACAACGACCTGCTCGGCGGCGACTACGGGGTGCTGGTCTACAACGGGGCCAAGGAACTGACCCGCTTCCTGAAGGACACCGCGCTCCAGGCCAAGGTCCGTCCGCTGGCCAAGGCGCTGGCCGACACGTCGGCGCCGAACGGACGCACCGTCTTCCAGTGGGCCGCGGTCGCCGAGGCGGTCGGCTACTACGACGCCGCCAACTGCTCGTACTACGGCACCTGCAACGCCCCCGACCGGCTCAAGGCGGGCGTGCTCACCGTGAACTACACCTGTAGCCCGAGCATCAAGCTGATCGCCCAGGCGCTGGACACCACCCAGCTGGGCACCGCCTGCACCAGCCTGACCGGCCAGGACGCGTTCTTCCACTCGGTGGTCAAGGACAACGGCCCGGTCAAGGACGACCTGAACACCACGATCGAGGTCGTGGTCTTCCACTCCTCGCTCGACTACCAGGTGCTGGCCGCCGCGATCTACGGCATCGACACCAACAACGGCGGCATGTACCTGGAGGGCAAGCCGGCCACGGTCGGCAACCAGCCGCGCTTCCTCTGCTACGAGGCCGAGTGGGTCCGCCCGTCCTTCCAGATCTGGAACCTCAACCACGAGTACACCCACTACCTCGACGGCCGGTTCGACATGTACGGCGACTTCGACGCCGGCATGACCACCCCGACCGTCTGGTGGGTCGAGGGCTTCGCCGAGTACGTCTCCTACTCCTACCGCAAGGTGGCCGACGACGGCGCCATCGCGGCGGCCGGGCGGCACACCTACAAGCTGAGCGACCTCTTCGACACCGGCTACGGCGACCAGGACCGGGTCTACCGCTGGGGCTACCTCGCCGTCCGCTACATGCTGGAGCAGCACCGCTCCGACGTGGACGCCGTCCTCGCCAAGTACCGGACGGGGGACTGGGCGGGGGCCCGCACCCTGCTGAAGACCACCATCGGCACCCGCTACGACGCCGACTTCGACAGCTGGCTGACCGCGTGCGCGAACGGCGCCTGCGCCACCACCCCGACCGTGCCGCAGGTGCCCGAGTGCACCGCGGCCGACACCCGCCGGCTGGACGCCGACTGCGCCCGCAGCAACGTCGCGGCCACCACGGGCAACTACGCGCACTTCTACCTCCTGGTGCCGGCCGGCACCCAGCAGGTGAAGGTCACCACCAGTGGCGGCACCGGCAACGGTGACCTCTACTACAACCCGACGAGCTGGGCGTACACCGGCAGCAACACCGCGCGCTCGACCGGCCCGGACAACTCGGAGACGCTGACCGTCACCAACCCGCCGGCCGGGTACGTCTACTTCAGCCTCTACGCCCAGCAGGGCTTCAGCGGGGTGAGCGTCACGACCACCATGTGAGCCGAACCGTTCCGCTC
>NZ_JBHUAF010000005.1:59397-73458 GCF_042789895.1 Kitasatospora sp. NPDC056783 | reverse complement strand
CGAGCTGCGCCTTCGCCGGGCGGCCGATGGCGGGTCAGTCGACGGGAGGTCAGCTGACGTAGATCCGCGGGCTCTGCATGTCCCCGACGACCTGGCCGTTGTTCGTGATCCAGGTCTCCACGACGTAGGTGCCGGGCTTCAGGTTGCAGGCGCCGAGGTCGTAGTACTGCATGCTCGACGGGTAGATGTGCACCGGCCCGCGGTTGCAGTCCCACGGGGTGGCGGTGTTGCCGACCACCAGATCGACCCGGCCGTACAGGTTGACGTCGGTGTTGCCGCTCTGCATCCAGGTGCCGAAGGTGATCTGCGCCGAGCCGGAGATGCTGGAACACGGGCCCATCCGGTAGCCGGCACCGACCGGGTCGATGTTGCGACAGCCCGCACCCGACACGGCGGCGTTCGCGGGTCCGGCGGCCACCAGGCCCGCGCCGCCCGCGAGCACGAGGGGGAGAACTGCCGATGCTGCCTTGCGCAGGAGGTTCATGGGGTTGTCCTTCGGATCGGAACGGAAGGGGACTTCTCACGAACACGGGCACCGGCCGGTCACCGCGGACGAGGCTAAGCCGGGAGCGCTCGCATGGTCTAGACCTCCTCGGGTCAAGGAGCGGTCAAACGATCAGGAGCCCGGCCTTCCGGGACCGGTCCGTGGCCCGCCCGGCGCGGCCCCTGTCGGTCCCCCGTGTCAGACTGCCCGGCATTGCGAGCCGATACGGAACTCCTACGGGACCTGATCGCCACGACACCCTGGATCGCCGTCCGGCCCGGCGGCGGCCACCCAGAAGCCGCGATCCGGGCGGCGGAGTCGGCCCCCTGCGGGGCGACGTCGCGGACGTGGCGGAGCCCCTGGGCACGGGCCTCTTCGACTGGCTCACTCGACTGGCTCACTCGACGGGCTCCCCCGGCCCGCGAGCGGCTGACACCCGCGTGCCCGGCGCCGTCGGGGCACGGGCCGGTCGCCGACGGACCCGCCGCTACGCCCCGGCCTGGCGGTAGAGCGCCACCAGGAGGCCGTACACCGGCTCGCCCTCCGGGTCCTCCTCCGTCTCGTCGACCAGTGCGGCCAGCGCCTCGGCCAGCCGCGCCGCCTTGGCCGGGCCGAGGCGGAGGTGGCGCAGCGTCAGGAGGTGCTCGGCGGGTGAGCGGTCCAGCTCCTGGGCGACGGCGCCGAACAGCGCGGCCGTGCCCTCGGCCCGCGGTTCGGCGACGAGCAGTCGCTCGGCGGTCCGCCGGTAGTACTTCTCGGTGCCGCCGCGTACCCGTCGCGTTCCCGCGTCCTGGACCAGCCCCGCCTCGCACAGCACCTTGAGGTGGTGGGAGACGCTGCCCTTGTTCACCCCCAGCTGCGCGGCGAGCCGGCTGATCGTCGACGGCCGCGTGCCCAGGGCGAAGAGCAGGCGCTGGCGCACGGGGTGGGCGAGTGCGGTGTGCTGCAGAGGCGTGCTGATCCGCTGGACGGCCTCGTCTGGTTGGTGGCTCACCCAATCAAGCGTTAAGTACGTTTGACGCTTTGGCAAGCCGCTGGTCTACTCCCTGCCATGACCTCCGACACATCGTCACCCGCGCTGGACGCCGTCTCCGTCGTCGCGTCGATAGCCGACCTGGTCCGCGAGAACTACGTCTTCCCCGATGCCGCCCGACAGCTGGCGGACCTGCTGCGACTCCGGAGTGCCGAAGGCTCCTACCGGACCGAATCCGCCCAGGAGTTGGCCGAGACCGTCACCGCGGACCTGCGGTCCGTCAACGGCGACCTGCACCTGGCCCTCACCCACCACGCCGTGCCCGTGCCGCCGGAACGGGGCGCGGCCGTCCTCGCCGCGATGCGCCGGGACTTCGACGCCTCCCTGGGCGGTGTTCCGCGTGTGGAGCTCCTCGACCACGGCGTCGCGGTCC
The DNA here is from genome assembly GCF_042789895.1 of Kitasatospora sp. NPDC056783. Lineage (NCBI taxonomy): Bacteria > Bacillati > Actinomycetota > Actinomycetes > Kitasatosporales > Streptomycetaceae > Kitasatospora > Kitasatospora sp. NPDC056783. Next base: position 71,568 of record NZ_JBHUAF010000005.1, on the reverse strand, counting down.
TGGAGATCGCGCCCAAGATGTTCCCGCTGGACTGGGCGGCCCGGCCGCTGGCCGCGGCGCTCTCCCTGGTGGCGCCCGCCCGCGCCCTCGTCCTGGACCTGCGCCGCAACACCGGCGGCGATCCCGACACGGTCGCCTTCGTCTGCGGCTACCTGCTCGACGGCCGCACCCACCTCAACACCGTGGTCTCGCGGCAGGGAGAGGTGGCCGCGCAGTCCTGGACGCCCCCGTTCGTGCCCGGTGCCCGCTTCGGCGCCGACAAGCCGCTCTACGTGCTGACGAGCGCGAACACCTTCTCCGCGGGCGAGGAGCTCGCCTACGACCTGCAACAGCTCGGACGCGCCGAGATCGTCGGAGAGGCCACCCGGGGCGGCGCGCACCCTCGCGACGGCTGGACGGTGCACCCGCACCTGGAGCTCAGCGTGCCCGTCGCCCGCGCGGTGAACCCGGTCTCGGGCACCAACTGGGAGGGCACCGGGGTCCGTCCCGACGTGCCGTGCGACGCCGGGGCGGCACTCGACCGCGCGCTGTCCCTGGCCGCGGCACGTCTGACCTGAGTCCCCGGGCCGACGACCCGCGGCCGGCTCCTGCCGGCATCCGAGGCGCCCGAGGCTCCCGAGGCTCCCGAGATCCGGGTGACGTGCCGATGCCGGTCCGGACTCCGCCGACACCGGAGGGACGAACCAGCTCTGGACGTTCCTGAGCCGGTGACCCGAGTCGGAGATCCTCCGGCAGTGGGCGGCGACCTTGTCGAGCCGATCGACGACGAGCCGATCGGCAATCGGCACGGCGGTCCCGTCGGCGGGCTCAGCTGGGGCGGCTGCCGGTGCTCCGGTAGATCGCCGTCTTCCCGGACTCCACCGTGCCGTGCGCCGCGCGGACCGAGTCGCGCAGCAGCTCCAGCCGGCGGGGGCCGGGGGCGGCGCCCAGGGCGGTGAGCACACCGAGCGCGGTGTCGGTCGCCTGGCGTGCGGTCCGCAGGATCGCCGCGCGCTCCTGGTCGTCGTCCTCACCGAGGCCGTGCAGTGCGGTTGCCGCCTCCGCCAGGTGGACGGTGACGCCGTGGACCGACGGCGGGCGCGGATGCCGCCGGGCGGCCTGTCCGTGCGGCCACAGGTGGTCGCGCAGCCGTAGCCGCCGGACAGGGTGCGCGGGAGGGGGGTACGGCTGGGTGCTCATCGCGAAACTCCTCGACATCTCGGGTGCGGGCGCCGCTCCACCGGAACGCCGAGGCGCTTCCTCGCCCCCACCCCCCGAGGCAGCACAGGTCGGCAGGCGTGCGGAGCACCGCCGGGCATATCAGTGGGTAACCTTGAGATTACGGAAAGATTTCGGAAAGGTAAACCACTATGAGGTGATCGTGATGCTTTCCGTCCCGACGTCCTCCCCCACCCTCACCGCGCCGCCGCCGACGGCGCCCGGGCCGGGACCCCTGCGCCTGTTCGTCCGCCAGCCGCTGACCCGCTCCGGCCCGGGCGACCGGGACGTGGTGCAGGCCGTGGTGGACCTGGCCACCGACCCCGCGGTGGCGAGCGGCCCGGTGGCCCTGCTGCCCTACCCGGCCGCCCAGCACGCGGGCACGTTCAAGGAGGCCTTCACCGAGGAGACCGGCCTGGTGTTCACGCCCGCCGCGTTCCGCGCCTGGCGACTGGGCCTGCTCGACAGCGCGCACGCGATGCTGGTGGTGCGCACCGAGTTGAGCGAGTCCGGCGCCTACGAGGTGGCCTACAACGTCCACGCCGGCCCCCGGCTGCCGGTCTTCTTCGCCGTCCACGCCTCCTGCCCCATCAGGACGACCCTGCTGCAGGACCTCGGCCCACTGGTGGACGCCCGCTACCACTCCTTCACCCGGGCCGGGGAGCTGGCCGGGGCGCTGCACTCGTTCCTGGCCGCCGCCCGCCGAAGGGGACGGCCGGCATGAACACCCGCACCTCCCACCCCGCACCCGGCGGCCACCCCCGGGAGGCGGCGGAGCGGGACGCACAGCGCCACCTCGGGTGCGCGACGCGGATGCTCCAGGTGCCCGACACCGCCTGGCCCCAGCAGCAGAACGCGGCCTGGGCCGCCCTCGGGGAAGCCGTCCGCACCGCGCTGGCCGCGATGGCCGCGAGCCGGGTGCCGCCCGGACGACACCGCCTGGTCCTGCTGCGCGAGACCGTCGACAGCGCCCGGGCGGCGGCGCTCTCGGCCCACATGGCCGTCTACCAGCAGCAGGCCGCCACCGCCCACCCACACCCCGGCGAGACCGCGCTCGGGCACCATCCGGCACAAGCCCTCGCCGGCCGCCGCGCCTCCACTCCTCCGCCTCCCCCACCGGGCGCGAGGAGCATCGGAACGACCACCGGCCCCGGGCCCTCCGCGCTCTCCGTCACCCGACTCCGCCGTCACGGCGCCACCCGTCACGATCCCCTGACCACCACGGCACCCTGACCCTTCCGGAACGAACGGAGGAAGGTGCCCGGCCGCCCGACGGCCGGGCACCTTCGCGTTCCGGCGCCGCGAACCCCGCGCACGGCCGCCGCGCCGCGGGCCGCCGGTGCGCTCCCGGACCGGAGCCGGTGCACTGCCGGGTAAGTCCGGCATCGCCCCCGAACCTAACGTTCAGTCAGGTTTCCGGCGGGCCGGTCTCGTTGTACGAGGGCATGGACGAGGGGCTCCCGCCGGTCAGCCCCGCCTGGAGCCCGGTCGCCCACGTCGGCGGCTACCAGGCCTCCGGCCGTGCGCCCGGCGCGGGCGCCCGCCAGGCGGAGCTGCTCGGCGAGGTCGTCGCCGAGTCCGAACCGCACCACCGCCGGCGGGCCGCGCGCGGCCCGGCGGAGGAGCACCACCAGCCGTTCGACCCCTGTTTCCTCCTCTGATCCACCTCCCCGGCCCCGCGCGGAGCACCGCGCGGGACCCCGTCGAGACACACCGAAGGGAACCCCGTCATGGTCGACCTCACCCAGGTCAGCGCCACGCCCAGTCCCGACCTGCTGACCCCGGACAACGCCGTGGTGCTGTTCGTGGACCACCAGCCGCAGATGTTCTTCGGCACCGGCAGCGGCGACCGCACCGCGATCGTCAACGCCGTCGTCGGCCTCGCCAAGGCCGCCCGGGCCTTCGAGGTGCCGACCGTCCTGACCACCGTCGCCGCCGAGTCCTTCTCCGGCCCGCTGCTGCCGCCGCTGGCGGCGGTGTTCCCCGAGGCCGAGGTCCTCGACCGCACCTCGATGAACGCCTGGGAGGACGAGGCCGTCGTCGAGGCGGTCAAGGCCACCGGACGCGGCAAGGTCGTCATAGCCGGCCTGTGGACCGAGGTCTGCCTGGTCCTGCCGGTGCTGTCCATGATCGACCAGGGCTACGAGGTCTACGTCGTCACCGACGCCTCCGGCGGTGTCTCCCCCCAGGCCCACGAGCACGCCGTCCAGCGGATGGCCCAGGCCGGCGCGGTGCCCGTCACCTGGCTCCAGGTCCTGCTCGAACTCCAGCGCGACTGGGCCCGGACGGAGACCTACGGCGCGGTCACGGACATCGTCAAGGAACACGGCGGCGCGTACGGCCTCGGCATCGTCTACGCCCATGCCGTCATCGGCGAGCACGCCGCGGGCTGACCCGCACCGCGCCAGGACCACAGCGGCCCGGGAACCAGGAACCAGGTCCCAAGGAACAGGACACGATGGATACCGGACTGCCGCTCACCCGCGCGGTGCCGCACCGTCTGTCGGCCCCGGACACGTCCTCGTCGCCAACATGACCGGCAACGTCGTCTTCCTCGGGTTCGCCCTGGCCGCCCTGCTGCTCCTGGTCACCGCTCTGGCCGCTCTGGCCTCCCGCCGGGTCTCGGCCCCCGGCGCCCCCTGGGCGCCGCCGACCACCTGAGCGGCCCACCGCACCGCCACACCGACACACCATCGGAACAACAGGAGTTTCCCCGTGATGCGCTCCCTCGCCCGACGCCTCGTCCCCCTCGCCGCGGCGATCGCCGCGCTGACGGCCGTGCCCGCCGCCTCGGCGGCCCCGCCCGCACCGGCCGCACCGGCCGCACCGGCCGCCCGCCACACCTTCGCCGTCGGCCCGCAGTACGACTCCACCCACGTGTACGTCGAGCCGGGCACCGAACAGGCCTTCGCGGCCAGTTGGGTCGCCACCTTCGGCGGCAGCACGATCGGGCCGAACGCCACCCAGGTCACGCCCACCCCCAGCCGGACGCTCTCCGAGCTGATCGTCTCCCCCGTCGGCACGCTCTCGGTGTTCGACTACACCACCCCCGTCCCGTACCCGTTCGGCACCGAGCGCACCGGCTGGCTGGTCACCGACCTGGACAAGGCCGTCCGCGCCGCCCGCGCCGACGGAGCGGCCGTCACCGTGGCACCGTTCGCCGACCCGATCGGCCGGGACGCCGTCGTCCAGTTCCCCGGCGGGATCAACGCCCAGCTCTACGTGCACAACGGCCCGACCTCCTACCCCGAGCTCGCCAGCGTGCCGGAGAACCGGCTCTACCTGTCCCCGGACGCGGTGGGCGCCTTCCTGCGCAGCTACCTCGCCTTCACCGACGGCCGGATCGTCTCCGACGACCGCCGGTCCGACGGCGCCGCCCTCGGCCTGCCCGGCACGACCTACCGGCTCATCCGCCTCACCTCCGGCTTCGGCACCACGACGGTCGCGGTGACGGACGGACACCTGCCGTACCCGTTCGGCCGGGAACTGACCGGCTACGGCGTGCCGGACCTCGGCGCCACCCTGGAGCGGGCGAAGGGCGCCGGCGCTTCGGTGCTGTGGGGGCCGGTCACCGCGGGCGGCCGCGGCAGCGCGATGGTGCGCTTCCCCGGCGGCTACGTCGCGGAGCTGCACACCGAGCGCTGACCGCCGGCCGTCACGCCCGGACCGGTTCCCCACCCCGGCGGCACGCTCCCCGGGGTGGGGCCCGTCCGGGCGCGGTCCCGCCACTCGCGCGGGGAGACCCCGTAGGCGGCCCGGAACGCCCGGCTGAAGTGACTGGCGCTCACGAAGCCCCACCGGCCCGCGACCGCCGCCACGGTCGTCCGGCCCTCCGCCGAACGGGCCAGGTCGCGGCGGCACGTGTCCAGCCGCCGGCGCTGGATCCAGCGGGCCACCGTCACTCCGTCGAGGCGGAAGAGCTTGTGCAGGTACCGCACGGACACGTGATGCGCGGCCGCGATGCGCTCCGGTGTGAGGTCCGGGTCGCCCAGGTGGCGCAGGATGTGGTCCTTCACCCGGGCCAGCGTGGCCAGGGCCACCTCGGACGCGTCCGGTACCGGCCGGCCTCGGCGTTCGTACGCGAGCACCGCGAGCAGGTCGAGCGCCGTCGTGGCGAGCCAGGAGGCCACCTGCGGCTCCATGGTGTCGGCCGACCGGGAGAGGCACTCCAGGTAGGCGGCCACCAGGCGGGCGGTGTCGTCGCGCGTGTCGAAGGCCGTCGCGGTGAGCACCCGCAGGTCCTCCTCGGTGAGTCCCACGGCCGAACGCGGCCAGTGGAAGGCCGTGAGGACGAAGGGCCCGGGCAGTTCCATGACGAACGGCCTCCCGGCGTCGGAGATGGCGAAGACGCCCGGACGCAGTTCCACCCGGCGTCCGTCCTGGAGGAGCCGGGCGGTGCCGCGGTGGTGCAGCGCCAGGGTGAGGCGGTCCTCCCCACCCCGGGCGATCAGGTCCGCGCTGCGCTCGACCCGCTGCGGACCGGCCTGGACCAGGGAGACCTGGACGGCGCCCAGCCGGTGGCTGGTGATCCTCGCGGGGGCCGGCGCGTCCTCGTCCAGGGTGACATCGAGCGGGACGAAGGTGCGGGACACGGCCTCGCGCCAGTACGCGGCGCGGTCACCGGACGGCACCCCCGCGGTGTCGAGGACGACGGACATGCGGTGCTCCTCGGAGAGTGGTCGGACGGCGCGTCAGCCGGGGTCGGCCGGTTCGAGCGCACGCCACTCGCGCGGCGAGACGCCGTAGGCGGCGCGGAAGCTCCGGCTGAAGTGCGCCGGGTTGGCGAAGCCCCACCGCTGGGCGACGGCCGACACCGTCGGGGCGGTACGGCCGCGACGGCCGAGCTCGCGGGCGCAGGCCTCCAGACGGCGCCGCTGGATCAGCCGGCCCACCGTCACCCCCTCGTGCTCGAAGATCCGGTGCAGGTACCGCACCGAGATGTGGTGGGCCCGCGCGATCCGTTCGGGAGACAGCTCCGGGTCGCCCAGCCGGTCGTCGATGTAGTCCCGCACCCGCCGGACCAGGTGCCCGTTCGGATCGTCCGGCCCGTCCGCCGCCCGCCCGTCGGCCAGTTGGGCGACCAGCACGCTCACCAGGTCGGCGACGCTGCCGGCCAGGCGGTCGCCGACCGCCGCGGGGAACGACCGCGCGGACGCGGCCAGCTCGCCGAGGAAGGGCGCCAGCACCGGCCCGCAGCCCTCCAGGGCGCTGACGGCCGTCCCGGCCGCGTGCCGCAGGTCGCGCTCCGGCACGACCAGCAGCCGGCGCGGCAGGTGGAACAGGTGGGTGCGGAAGCGCTCCGGGTAGTCGACGGCGTAGGGCCGTGCCGTGTCGTACAGCACCAGTCCTCCCGGTAGCGCCTCCGCCCGGCGCCCGTCCTGTTCCAGCACGGCCCGGCCCGACACCTGCACCCCCACCACGACCTGCGGCTCGGCGCCCGGGGCCCGCGCGATCAGGTCGGCCGTACGGGACAGGCGGGCGGCGTCCGCCTCCAGGGTGGAGATCCTCACGAACCCGAGCCGGTGCGACTCCACGAGCCCGTGGAACGGCCGCCCGGTGAGCGGGAGGACCTCCACCGGCATCAGCGTGCGCGACACCGCCCTGCTCCGGTACGCCGCCTTCTCCTCGTCCGCCACCGACTCGGTCGTCACCGCCCCAGTCGTCACCGCCCCGGTCGCCACCGCCCCGGTCGTCACCCGCACGTCCATCTGACCGTCCTTCCGCCGAAGTCCTGCGGTTCCAGCCTGGACCGCGCGGACGACCGGCCGTTAGGTCATCTGACTGCTGTGTGCGGCGGGGCGGGCCGAGGGCCGGGCCGGCGGATCAGCCGCTGTCGAGGGCGTGGGCGAGCGCGGCCCGCGAGGTGATCCCGAGCTTGGGGAAGATCCTGTAGAGATGGGCCGCGACGGTGCGGGGCGACAGCTGGAGCTGACGGCCGATCTCCTTGTTGGTCAGACCGGTCGCGGCCAGCCGGGCGATGCGCAGTTCCTGCCCGGTGAGGCCGGCGGGCTCCGCGGCGGACCCGCCCGGCGGCGGCGCCACGATGTCGCCCGCGGCCCGTAGCTCCGCCTCGCACTGCCGGGCCCAGGGGTCCGCCTGGAGGCGGCGGAACACGTGGTATGCCGCGCGCAACGCCTCCCGGGCCCCGGTCCGGTGGCGGCGGCGCAGCCAGGCACCGTGGGCGAGGCGCAGCCGGGCGAGGTCGAACGCCCACCGCTCGGCGCCCGGGACGGCGTAGGCGGCCCGGTGGGCGGCGTCGGCTTCGTCGTCGGCCGCGAGGGCCGCGGTGGCGACGGCGCCGGCGGCCGCGAGCAGGAAGGCGTGGCGGTCGGAGATCTCCGCGGAGCGCGCGGACCGCGCCGCGTCCAGGTGGGCCCGGGCCTCGTCGAGGCGGCCGGTGTGCACGGCGGCCGTCACCAGGTCCAGGACCAGCGTGTGGTGCCAGGGCGGGCCGCTGGGCAGGTGCCCGGGCGGGGTGAGTTCGCAGAAGTGCGCGTAGGCCTCCTCGTAGCGCCGGTGGGCGAGCGCGGCCAGGCCGCGCAGGTGGGTCAGGCGGTCGAGGACGTAGCGCATACGGGCGCGGGTGGCGGCCGGACGGACGGCCTGTTCGATCTCCCGCAGTCCGGCCTCGTCACCCCGGCCGGCCAGGAAGTGGGCGTGGTACTGGCGGAACATCAGGGCGTTGGTGTGGTAGCCGAGTTCGTCGGCGATCTCGGCCTCGCGCAGGCAGACGGCCGACCGGTCCCAGTGCCCGAGCAGGAAGTCCTGGTGGCACTTGGCCTTCGCCACCGAGCCGTGGGTGGCGTAGCCGTGCAGTCCGGTGAAGCTCCGCCACAGGCCGTCCTCGGGGCAGTCGAGCGCCGAGGCGGTCCACAGCAGGAGCCAGGCCGCGCCGGCTCCCTGTTCCTCGGTCATGGCCCCGGCCACCGTCCGCAGCGCCTCGGCGGCCCGCGGTCCGGGGTCGGTCCAGGCCCGCAGGCAGAGTCGGCCCACGTCCGAGACGTGGTCCCGGTGCCGCTCCAGGGCGCGCCACGCCCAGAGGTCACCGGTGTAGCTGGCGGCCAGCAACAGCTTGAAGTAGACCTGCTCGACCAGCCCGCCGAAGGTCTCGGCGCCCGGGGCGGTCAGCGCGTCGAGGGCCGCGGGCAGCAGCGCGGCGGAGGACTCGAAGTCGACGTGGTGGCTCTGGTCGGCGTAGACCACCGCGTACGCGAAGAGCGGGGCGATGTCCGGTGGCACCGTGCTGGACTTCAGCTCCGCCACGAGGCCCGCGGCGCGGCGCAGTTGTCCGCCGCGCGCCGACATCACCGCGGCCCAGGCGAGCCGGCGGGTCCGGTCGCAGGACCCGGGGCTGAGCGCGGCGGCGCGTTCGAGCAGGAGTGCGCCCTCGGCGTCGCCCCCTCGCCGGGCGAGGTCGCGCCCCGCCTCCTGGAGCCGCCGCGCGAGGTCCTCGTCGGGCAGCAGCGCGGCCGAGGCTTCGTGGACCAGCTTGCGGGGGTCGTCGGGCGCGAGGATGGCGGACAGGGCCCGGTGCGCCTCACGGCGTCGGCTGTCAGAGGCGGTGGCGACCACGGCGGCGCGGACCAGGGGGTGGCGGAACACCAGCTGTCCGGCCGGGCCGAGCCGGGCCAGGCCGTCCGTCTCGATCCGTTCCAGGATCTCGCGCGCGTTCTCGTCCGCGACGGCGCGCAGCCACGTTCCGCCGGCGGCCTCCGTACCGGTGGCCAGGGCCCCCAGCAGGAGGAGGCGGCCGACCTCGGGCGTCACCGTGCCCAGTCGGTCGGCGAACATCCGCTCCAACTTCCGTCCCAGTGGAAGCTGTTCGGGCAGCGGCGCGGCCCCGCTCTGCTGGGCGGCCGCGAGCTGGCGTGGCAGCTCCACCAGTGCCAGCGGGTTGCCGGCCGCCTCGGTCAGGAGCCGGTCCCGGGCGGGTGCGGCGAGACCGGGATAGCGGGCGTCCAGCAGCAGGGCCGCGTCGGTCCGGGGCAGGGCCCGCACGTCGAGGATCTCGGCCGACCAGGTCCGGACGGACGGTCCGGCCGGTCGGGTGGCGGCGACGATCGCCACCGGCAGGTCGGCGCAGCGCCGGTGCAGGAAGGCGAAGACGGTCGCGCTGGAGGAGTCGATCCAGTGCAGGTCGTCCAGGAGGAGCAGCACCGGGGCGGTCCGCGTCGCCTCCTCCAGCAGCGCCAGCGCGGCGGCTCCCACGGCGAACCCGCTCGGGGCGCCGGCCCGGACGCCGAGCGCGCTCTCCAGGGCGTCCCGCTGGTGCGCGGAGAGGGCGCCGGAGCGCTGGAGCGGCAGCCGGAAGGCCTGGTGGAGGGCGCCGAACGCGAGATCCGTCTCCGCCTCCGCGCAGAGTGCCCGCAGGACGGTGAAGCCCCGCTCGCGCGCCGCACGCTCCGCCCAGGCCAGCAGGGCGCTCTTGCCGGCCCCCTCCTCGCCGCGGAGCATCACCGTGGAGCCGCTCGCGCCGTCCACCGCCTGGACCAGCGCCGCGGTCAGCAGCTCCGTCTCCCGCTGCCGCCCGACCAGGACCGGAACACGCCCGTCGTCCGCCACCTCGCCCCCCTCGGGTCCGCTCCGCCCGTTCTCCGGGCGCCCAAGGTTACCGTCCGTCAGAACCGGCCGACACTGCGTGGACGGCTCCGGGCGCGGAACGTCCGGGCGCGGAACGTCCGGGCATTTGAGTGGGCTGCCGTCGTAGGTCCGGCGGTAGGGCTCGGCGTCAAGGTGTCGGCGTTGTCGCGATCGATGCGCTCGGTGAGGACTTGGCCGGTGTGGACGTTCAGGGCAGCGATGATCGAGACGGTGCCGTGGCGGATGTACTCGAGCTCCCGGCAGGTGCGCTGCACTAGGGTCGAGCCATGGAGCCGTGGACGTCGCACCGCCCGGTCAACCGCTTCGCCGGTCTTCCCCGGGGTGTCCTCGGCCGCTTCGGGGGCTGGGTCATGGCCAGAGGCGGCAACGCTTCCCAGCACGAGGTCCTCGGCCTGCTCCCGGTCGAGCCCGGCGACCGCGTGCTGGAGGTGGGGCACGGCCCGGGTGTCCTCATCCGCCTGCTCCTGGAGTCGACCGAGGCCGCGTTCGTGGCCGGCGTCGACCCCTCGGACGTGATGCGTTCGCAGGCCTCGAAAGCCGTTGCGGGAGCGATCCTCCAGGGCCGCGCCGACATCCGCGCCGGTACAGCCGACTCGGTACCGTACGGCGACGCCTCGTTCGATCACACGGTCTCGGTCAACAACGCCTCCCGACGCCGACAGCGCCACCTGATCGTCACCCGGCGTTCGTGGACCACGGAAGTCGAACGAGAGCCTGTCGTGGGCGCCGTTCTCGGCGGGTTCGGGAGCCACCGATCGGGTGACCTCCGGGTCAGTCACGCAGTGGGGCCGGTCACACCACCTGCGGACCCGCCGCTGGGCGCCGAGTCCGGTCACAGGCCGCCCGTGTACAGGAGGCGGTTGGGTGATCCGGGGCCGAGGCGGGTGAGAACGTCCTTCGTGGAGTCGGCGACGAGCCTGGCACGGACGTCCTGGGATGCCGCCCGGGGATCCAGCTGTTCGATGAGGGCGGCGGCTCCGGTGACGTGGGGCGCGGCCATGGACGTGCCGTTGAGCGTGCTGGATCCGCCACCGAGTTTGGCGGAGACGATGGCGACGCCGGGCGCGTACAGCGACAGGCAGGGGCCGTAGTTGCTGAAGCTGGCCTGCCGGTCCTGCTTGTTCGTCGCGCCGACGGTAAGGGCCTCCCGGGCGCGGGCAGGAGAGGCCTCGCAGGCGTCCTGGGCGTCGTTCCCGGCCGAGATGACGGGCAGCACGCCCCGGTCGGCCACCGTGTTCACGGCCGCGTCGAGCGCCTCGGAGGCGGGGCCGCCGAGGGAGGCGTTCAGCACCGCCGGCTGCCGGGCGTGGGCGGCGACCCAGTCCAGTCCCGCGAGGGAGGCCGCGGTGGAGCCCTCTCCCTGGCAGTCGAGCACCCGGACGGCGACCAGGGACACGGAGCGGGCCACTCCGTACGTCCTGCCGCCGACGATGCCCGCCACGTGGGTGCCGTGGGAGTGGCAGTCCTGGCCGTTGTGGCCGTCGTCCACGGCGTCGAACCCCACGGTGGCCCGCCCGTCGAACTCCTCGTTCCCGGTTTCGATGCCGGTGTCGACGATGTACGCCGTGACGCCCTCGCCGGTCCCGTTGACCGTGAAGAGGCCGTCGAGCGGAAGGTTGCGCTGATCGATCCGGTCCAGGCCCCAGCTCGCCGCCTCGACGGTCGCCCTGGGCGCGGCCGCGTCTCCGGTACCGCGCGCCTGCCCGTTCCGCGCGGAGCCCGTCTCGGCCGCCTGCGCCGTCCGGGGCCGTGGGGCAGGAGCATCGACGCCGACCCGGGCGTTCTCCTCGATCGCCTCGACCGCGGGCAGGCCACGCGCCGCCCGGAGCTGGAGCGGGGTGAGCCGGGCGGCGAAGCCGCGCAGCGCCGTGCCGTAGGTGAACAGGGGCCGGACGCCGAGCTCGCGCAGCACCGCCTCCGGTGAGAACGCGGGGTTCACCGTGACGATGTACTCGCCCGGTACCGCCGCCACGGATTCCGTCACCGTGACCGGGGGCTTGTCCGGCCCGGTCGTGGCACCCGCGTCACCGGCGCTGCCGATCAGCGGCACGATCAGCAGGAGAACTGCCGCCACCCGGCGGGCACTCGCGCGCATGCGCACTCCCTCACAACACAAGAGCAGGAACCGGCAGTGACCCGAGCGGTCCCGCGGGACGAACGCACGGAGCTGACGGATGGCGGGGAAACGTTCAGGTCGTCCACCGGCGGGGACGGTGCCCTGAAGGGAGGCGGTGTTCACCGGCGGTGCCCGACCGCCGGCGGGCAGAGGCCTCGGGAGGTGGCCCGGTCCTGGGCCCGGGAGGGGGCCGGTGCGGGGGGCCAGGGGGGCCCGGGCGGGCCGGGCCGCCCTGGCGGGGGCGCCGGGGGGTCCGC